>NZ_JBFUFQ010000121.1:0-17057 GCF_056403355.1 Rhizobacter sp. P2_H3
CGACGAAGCCGCAGTGGTCGGGGATGGCGGCCTCGGCCACCAGCCGGTGCCACACGGTGCGCGGGTCGCGGCTGTCGATTGCATGCGCGACCAGTCCATCGGGCGAGTCGGCATGGTTGGCCGCCTCGCCGCGCCGTGCGAGCTGGTTGAGCGACAAGGCGCGCAGCGGTTCGGTCCCGCCACCGGCGATCGGGTAGTGGGGAAGCTCGCCCGGCCCGTTGGCGAATGACGCCTCGATCGCATCGTCGGCCAGCGGGTACACGTCGCCGAGCGCCGCCATCAGGCCGTCCGTCGCCGTCGCCGCCAGGTCGAAGGCCGGTGCGTCGCTGCGCCCCGGCACGCGCAGCGCGATGCGCCCGGGCGACAGGCTGGCCAGCGAATAGGCGAAGTTGGCGCCGCTCGCGATCGAGGGTGCGCCGAGCACCCGGCCATCCACCGCCCAGCGGCGGATGCAGGCCGTGCCGTCATCGCCCTGCCAGCTCAGCAGCAGCGGCGTGCCTTCGCCGTCGCAGGCCAGCGCGAGCACCCGCTCGGTGGCAGGCCAGGCCGGCGCACCGGCCAGTTCGAGGCGTGGTGCGCAGCCGTTCTCGGGGCTCGGGCGGAAGACGCGGGCGTCGTAGTCGTCCGGTTGCAGCGAAGGACTGCGCAGCGGCCGGCCGCGCAGCCGCGCGAGGCGGCCGGTGTTGCGCTCCAGCGCCCACACCGCGCCGTCCGGCGCGGCGGCCAGGCGCCAGGGAACAAAGCCCGCGAGCGAGACCGTCGTGTCGGGCCAGCGCGCGCGCAGGTCGTGCATCACGATGCCGCCGCCGTGGGCGATGCACAGCACGCCTTCCGTCGACGTGCACAGGTCGGTCGGGTCGCCGGCGGGCAGCGTCAGCAACTGAAGGTCGCCGGGCAGCACGCTGTGCACGCGCACCGCGCCGTTCTCCCAGCGGGCCACGCAGCCGAGCGAGTCGATCGCGCGCGGCACGCGGTCCAGCGCGGTCTCCGCGGCCGCCTGCGCCTGGGCGGCCGGCAGCGCGGGCTTGAGCGTGCGTTCGGACGCCAGGTGCAGCAGCTTGCAGCCGCGGTCCCAGGTCGCGTGCTGCAGCGACGGGAAATGCGTGGCATCCGCGAGCAACCAGAAGCGCAGGCCGTTRCTGTCCATCAGCACAGCTCCGGCACTGCCGGCACGGCGATGGCGCTCGCGTCGGCGAAGGGATTCGGCAGGGCGCGCAGGTCGGTCGGCGCGTTGGGGCCGTCGACCGCGATCACCGACAGCAGTTCGGGCAGTTGCCAGGGCTGCAGGTCCAGGATCTGCGCACCGTCGGCGGCGATCGACGGCAGGCGCTGCCAGTCGTTGCCGTTGCGGCGGAAGAGGTTGAGGCCGCGCAGTTCATCGACGCCACCGACGCGTGACACCTCAACCTCGAGTTCGCGGCTGCGCACCGCCCGGCCGAGCTGCCAGCCCGTGCGGCCGATTCCGCCCGGCGCGAGCGGCCACAGCAGCCGGCGCAGCGCCTCGCGCACGTCGAGCAGCACCTTGTCGCGTGCATACCCGTCGCGCAGCGTCACCGCCACCGAGAGTCCGAGCGGGACGTAGTCGCAGCCGATCACGTACAGCTCGGTGGCCAGCGGCGTGCGTGCCGACAGGTGGGCGTGCAGGCGCTCGATGAAAGGCCGGTCGGGGCGCGGGTTGGGGGCCGGCCCGAGCGGCACCGAGGGAAGGGCCAGCACGCTGACCACACCGGGCACGCCGAAGCGGCGTTCGCGTGGCTTGAACCTGGGCATCACCTCGACACGACCCACGTCGACCGCCGGGGCGTCCATCGCGAGGCGCCGATAGTCCTCCTCGGTGACGGCACGGTCGCCGTGGCGCAGGCGTGCGGGGATTCGGCGCTCGGCCACCTGCAAGGTTTCGGCGTCCTCGCCACCGCTCAGCGGCAAGGGCTGCTGCACCTTGATCGGCGGCGCGTTCTGGCCGTCGATGCGCAGGGCCTGCAGTTCGGTCAGCGATCCGGCGGGCAGGTTGCCCGCGCGTCCACCACCGAAGCGGCCGAAGGCCAGGCGCACGCGCATCTGCGCTTCGGGCGCGCGGCCGCGCACGCCGTCGCCGAAGCGCAGCGTGCCTGCCTCGGCGTCCAGCTGGAAGGCGGCAGCCTCGCGCGCCACGTTCGGATCGGTGGAGATGGCCGCAAGGTCATCGACGCGTGTCCAGTCCTGGTAGCCGCGGCCGGGCTCCTCGACCTGGATGCGCAGCGTGTCCGCGTCCACCGAGCCCTGCGGCAACTGGAACACCTGGTCGCCACCGCCGCTGGAACTGCCGAGCACGCGGCCGGCCATGCTGGCGCGCTGGTCGATCTCGACCGCGTTGATGCCGACCCAGGCCAGCGGCAGGTGCTGCACCGGTTCGCCGGGCTTCGGGCGCAGGCGGATCCATGCGAGCAGGCGGGCCGCGCGGTCGGGGTCGTCCAGGCGCGGCGGCGCATCGCCGACACCGGCGCGTGCATTGATGCCGACGTCGTTCGATGGCGCCCAGATCTGGCTCTCGTCGGGCAAGCGCAGGCGCAGCGTGCCCGCACGGGCCAAGCCCTTGCTGGTGTCGTCGCCTTCGATGCCCAGGGTCAGGTAGTCGGTCTCGAAGTCGTTGCGGCCGCGCGTGGTGATCTCCCACAACACCGGCACCGGGACCGGCTTGCTGCTGCTGTCGTCCAGCGTGGGCATGGACAACGCGGGCACGATGCCCATCGAGAGCAGTTCGGGCAGGCCGGTGTCCTGCCCGCCCAGGGCCGACTTCACCGCGTCGTTGGTGGCCGGCTGGTTGGCCGCCGTGTCGGCGCGCGGGGCCAGCAAGGCGATCCACAAGGCGCGGTCGGCGCTCGTGCCGAACACGTCGACCCCGGCCGGCTGTGCGCGGCCGCCGGCGAACACCGGCGTGGTCTCATAGGCCTTGACCGCACCGCTGATGCGGTGGATCTGCGCCAGGCCCTGCAGCATGTCGCTGCGCCGGGCAGTCTCGCTGCTGGACAGCGGGCGCTTGATGTAGGCCTCGGCGCTGATGGGCAGCACGGTGATCTCCGACAGCGTCTCGAAGGGCATCGCCGCCTTCAGGCGCCCCTGCGGCGCAAGCCGCTGCGCGTTGCGCTCGGCGTCCTGCGCGAACGACAGCGACACGATGCCGCGCGCCGGACGCGCTGGCTGCAGGCCCATGCCGAGCAGCTTCAGGAACACCAGGCGCTGGCGTTCCGGAACCAGGTTGGCGCGGTACAGCAGCGCGTCGCCGAGCCAGGCGAAGAGCTCGATCAGCGTGCGGCCGGGATCGCCCAGGCGCGGATGGGTCCACTCCGGCGTGTGGGCGGGGATGCGGGCGACCAGGTCGTCGACGAGGTCGTCGAAGCGGCGATCGTCGAGTGAGGGGGGCAGGATGGGCATGTCAGTGATCCATCGTCGAAGCAGCCAAGGTTCAGGTTTCCAGGTCGACCGTGACGTTCATCGCCGAGGCCGCGCCGGTCCGCGCAAGGCGATAGGCGATCTCCACGCGCACCTGGCCAGGCTGGTCCTCGACCTCCCACACCTCGACGCCGTCGAGCAGGATGCGGGGCTCCCAGCGCTGCAGCGAGTTCTCCACCAGGTCGCGCATCTCGCGGCGCGTGGCCACGCTGTTCGGCGAATGCAGCATGCGGTCCAGGCCGCCGCCGAACTCGGCGCGCATCAGCTGCTCGCCGGGACGCGTGCTCAGGATGATGCGGATGGCATCTCGCACGCTGGTGGCGAGCTCGGGCCACGCCAGCGCACCGTGTGCGTCGGGCAGGGGAAGCAGGGGCCATCCGATCAGCGGCTGCATCGCATCGCTCCTACTTGGGCGGGATCTTGGGGAAGGGCAGGCAGATCTTCATGAAGAAGAGCCAGCCGAACACCAGGTTGAACAGCGTCAGGAAGATGTTCAGGACCAGGAAGGCGCAGATCGTGATGATCGGGATGTTGAAGCCGCAGATCCACGTCAGCCCGAGGCCTTGCGTCGACCCCTTGCCGTCGAGGATGTCCGAGGTGGAGCCGTTCAGCAGKTTCTGCATCGAGGGCGGCACCACGAAGGCGACGTTGGGCTTCAGGCTCTTCAGCAGGTTCTTGTCGCTCGGATCCGGCAAGGGAATCTGCACCGGCGGCGCGCCGGCCCCCTCGTACCAGGGCGCGATGGTGAAGGGCTCGCTGGCCTCGCTCCAGACGATGCGGCCGGGACACGGTCCTTCGGCCTTCAGCCGCACGAAGCTGCGCAGCACGTAGCGCGCGCCCGCGTCGTCGAAGCGCCCCTGCTTGCCCTTCATCGTCGCGAAGCGCGCCGTCATCGCCGCATGCAGCGCGCTGCGCAGGCGCGCTGCCTGGTCGGATGGCAAGGCCGGCCAGGTCGATGGCATCTCGGCCCCGCCCGGCACGCTCTCGCCCTGCAGGATGATGGTGTTGGCACGGGCGAGGAAGTCGTCCGCCTGCACGTAGCGTTGCGGCTGGTTGTCGCGGCGCACCAGCGGCAGCGCGATGCCGTGCAGCACCTGCTTCAGCTGCGTGACTTCGCTGCCGCCGTCGAACAGGTTGAACTGGCTGCCCAGCTGGTGCAGCATCAGCACGAAGCGAACCAGCGTGCCATCGGCACCCTGAGCCTGGCTTTGCGCGAACCAGTCCTTGCTCAGCGCCTGGCCGGCGAATGGCAGCGCCATCGCATCGCCGCCCAGGGCCAGCACCAGCTGGGCCCGAAACGCCTGCGACTGCGGGCCGAAGTCCACGCCGGGCGCCGACTCGAACACCGCGTCGACCTCGGACAGCTCGCTGCTGACGGTCGGCACGATGCCGTAGAAGAGCGTCTTGCCCGCATCGCTGCAGACGTCGGGCGGCGCCACGTACATCGCCGTCACGTCCTCGTCGAGCAGGCTGTCGTCGCTGCGCAGCGCGAGGCTGGTCAGTTGCCGGTCGATGTCGGCGACGCCGCTCAACCCTTGCTTCAGCCGCCGTTGCGCCAGCGGATCGCGGTCGGGCCCGCCCACGCGCGACAGCGGCACCCAACCGCGCACGCGCCCCCTGGACCGCATCCAGCCCTGGGGACGCCCCTGCTCATCGAGCCGGCGCAGCACCATGCCCGCGCCATCCACGCGCGACGGATCGATGCGCGGCTTGCCCGGGATGTCGCACCAGGCCTCGGTCAGCGCGACGTGAAACTGGCGCTGGACCGGCTGGAACAGTTTGAGCCGGCCCTTGGCGTCGTGGGCCTTGGCGACCAGCGCGCCCAGGCGGGTGCGGCCGGCCGGAGTGCGCAGGTCGTCCAGCGTCGCGGGCAGGAAATCGTCCTCGGTCCGCTGCAGGATCATCGGCCGCAAGCCCAGGCCGGGCAGGTCGCGCAGTGCGCCGATCGCGATCGTGTGGGTGGCGTGCATGGCGTTCACCAGACGTTGCCCGCGCCGGGCGTGTAGCTGGTGCCCATCACCGTGTCGGCCTTCAGCGTCACGCACTTGACCATGCCGCTGAAGTCGGCCATCGCTGCGTCGACCTTCACCATGCCGGCCGTGACGTCCACGCTGGACGCCTGTACCGTCACCTTGGCGGAGGCCTGCACGGTGATGCCGGAGGTCTCGAGCTTGATGCTGTTGCCGTTGCTGTCCTCCAGCGTGATCTCGCCGGGGCCGTCCTTCAGGGTCACCGACTGGCCACCGGGCGTTTCCAGCAGCATCGTCTCCTGGCCGTCCTGGTCGTCCAGCGTGATGG
Organism: Rhizobacter sp. P2_H3; assembly: GCF_056403355.1. Taxonomy (NCBI): domain Bacteria; kingdom Pseudomonadati; phylum Pseudomonadota; class Betaproteobacteria; order Burkholderiales; family Sphaerotilaceae; genus Rhizobacter; species Rhizobacter sp. P2_H3. Next base: position 5,728 of record NZ_JBFUFQ010000121.1, read on the forward strand.
TGATGCCGTTCTTCGACTTGATGCGCTTGTAGCGGTTGCGTCCGCCGGACTCGGTGTCGGCCGGTGCCTTCGCTGCGCCATTCCACAGCCCGCCGACGATCAGCGGGAAGCGCGCATCGCCCTGCACGAACATCACCAGCACTTCGTCGCCCACGTCGGGCAGGAAGAAGCAGCCGCGGTCGTCGCCGGCGAACGGCGCGACGACGCGCGCCCACATCGGCGCGTCCTGGTTCGCCACGCCATCGAAGGCGATCAGCTTCACCTGCACGCGGTTGGCCTGCAGCGGATCGTCGAGCGAACTGACGGTGGCAAGCTGGCCCGTGCCGCTCCAGGCGGGCAGGGCCGATGGAAGAAAGTGGTTGTCGCGTTTCATCGCTCAGTTTCCAAGCCAGGCGCACTCGGCGCTGAATTCGGTGCGGTAGCCCTGCTTCATGTCGAACAGGTGGCAGGCCCGCACCACGTAGTAGCTGTTGTCGAACTGCGGCGAGACGCCGGCGAGCTTCACGCTGGCCCCGACGCGCAGCTTCGCGTTGCCTTCGGCCACGCCTTCTGCGCGCACGAAGCGGCGCGCACGCTGGTCGAGCGCGGCCTCGGCCACCGCGCGGGCCTCGTCGTCGCTCGCCACCGGCGGGGCCGACAGGTGCTCGGGCCGCTTGCCGAAGACTTCCTGGGCCCATGCGAGCCCGTTCTTGCCGCTGCCCGGGCCCGCGTTCGTGATGCTCGAGGCCTCGCCCTTCACGGCCGATCCCTCGGTCGCATTCCATCCGGCCACGCTGACGGCCGTGGCCTGGTGCGCGAGATCGGCACAGACGCGCACGCGCGCCAGCTGGCTGTACATCGTCAGCTCGATCTCACCGCGGCCGGCGTCCTGGCGCGGCGCCACCTGCAGCTGCGAACCAACCACCTGCAGGTCGGCGTCGAAGCGCGCGAGCAGCCGGCGCAGGAAGCCGAGGTCGGTCTCGTTCAGCTGCGCCCAGGTCGCCACCGGCGAGGTCAATGCGCTCACGCCGGCCTGCAGCCCCATCTCGCCGGCGACGGCCTTCACCACGTCGGCAGGCGACATGTCGGTGTAGACCTTGCTGCGCCGTCCGCGCCGCGCGGCGGTGAGGGCGTCCTCGGCCAGCACCACGAGCTCGGGCGGCTCACCGTACTTGCAGTCCATCTCGAGCGCGCTGACGTGCCCCTTGAAGATCTCGCGCGGCGCGCTCTCGTCGCCGCTGTAGACGCCGATCTCGGCGCCCAGCTTGAGCGCCGAGTCGCCCTTGAACGCCAGCTCGGCGCGGCCGTCGCCGTTGGCCACCCAGTTGACCAGGCGCAGCTCCAGCGTGCTCATGCCGCCTTCGGACTCTTCCATGCGCAAGGCCGTCATCAGCGTGCCCAGCCGCTCGTCCGGCTGGCCGCCCAGGCGCAAGGTCGGGCGGGCGCTGAAGATGGCCGATTCGCTGACGGTGGTCTCGGGCATGGTGGTCTCGTCGTGTGCTCGTCACTCGTCGCAAAGGCGGGCCAGGCGTTCGTCGCGCAGGCGCAGGAGTTGCATCAGCGGTTCCTTCAGGTCCTCGGGCGGGGCCTTGGGCGCAGGGGCCGAAGGGGGGGCTGTGGAGGGTGCGTCGCGCTGGATGTCGGCACTGACGTGCTCGAAGGTGATGCCCATGTTCAGACTCCGAAGTCGATGCGGCCGTGCAGGTCGGCGGTGGCGCCCACGTCGGCCGAGAGGCTGCCGCCACCGTGCACCTCGGCACGGCCGCCGGAAGTGAAGGACGCAGCGCCCGAGATGCCGGGCGCGGGCAGCAAGGCGGCGCGGGCATCGAACACGCTGACGCTGGAACTGCTGGTGCTGCCCACGCGCAAGCCGTCGAAGGCCGCGCCGGCGGTGCTTGTCAGCGTCAGGCCGCCACTGCCACCGATGCCCAGGCCGGCACTGGCGCCGACGCCGATGCCGCCGCTCAAGCCGCCGCTCAAGCCGCCGCTGATTCCGACGCCACCAGTGATGCCGCCACCGATTCCGCCACTCACCCCACCGCCGACGCCCATCCCGACTCCGACACCTGCACCCAGCGACAAGCCGGCGCCGGCACCGACCGAAAAATCAGCCGCGGCCGCAAGACTCACGCTGCCACCGACGTTCAGCGACGCCTCGGCGCCGAAACGCAGGCTGGCCGAGCCATTCGCCTCGGCGATGGCACGTGCGGCTCGCTGGTCGCCGAGCGCGCCGGCCACGTCGCTCGGTCCCGAGCCGGGCGCCGCCGCGACGGGGTCGGGTGTCGTGCCCTGGTCGACCTTGGCACGCTTGCCCTTCTGGAACTCGACCTCCTGGCCAGCCAGCGTCATGTTCACGCTGGCGCGCAGCGGCACGCCGTCGGCGGAGAAGAAGTCCAGCGTCTCCTTGAACTGCTCGACCACGCCGGTGAAGCTGAAGGCGCCCCAGCCGAACTCCACCTTGGGTACGAACTGCTTGCTGCCGTCCTTGGCGGGTCGCAGCAGCAGGGCCAGGTTGTTGGTCTGGGTGCGCACGTTGATGCCGGTGTCGGTGCTGTCGAACACCAGCGTCATCGTCAGCTTGGCATTGGTCTTCTTGACGAACTGGCGTGCCTTGTTGTCGCCGTTGCGATCGTCGAACTCCGCGCTCAGGCTGTACTCGACGGACGCGGGATTGAACTGCAGCTTGAACTGCCTGGTGGACTGGCCGCCGTCGTCCATCACCTTGAAGGTGGCCGGCGTCGTCTTGGAGATGTTGGGCAGCATCGCCATGCGTCACCTCAGCAGCCGCAGGCCTTCGTGGGCCAGGTGAAGCTCCTCGATGCCGACCTCGGTGCCCTTGGCGTTGAGGTCAGCGGCTTTGAACTTGACCGGCATGCAGCGGTCCAGGCCCCAGGTGATGACGGTTTCGCCGAGCGTGTTCTGCACGGCGATCTCCGCGCCGAGCCGGTACGCATAGCTGCCGCCGCCGACCTGCTGGAACCACTTGAACAGGTCGCGCCGGCTGGTCATGCCGCGCTTGAGCACGACGGTGGCGAAGGTGACGGGGCCTGGCCGCTGCACCACGCCCCAGTTCATGCCGCCGACCTTGATCTGCTTGGGCTCCATCGTGGCTTCCAGCCCGGTGCACTCGGCAAACGCGCCACCCACCATGGCGACCGCGCCGGACTTGCCGCTGTCCACGCGCTTGAACGACAGCTCGAAGCGGAAGACGTGCAGCGGGGCTTCGGTCTCGACCGTCATGCCGCCTCCCTCAGGGTCGCGCCCGGTGCGGCGGTGTTGCCGAGGTCGAGAACGACGGTGATGCGTTCGATCGAGGCCGCCGGGCGCACGCTGATCTCGACGATGAGCCGTCCGGCATCGAGGTCGGCCTGGCTCATCGTGCTGCGGTCGCAGCGCACCTCGAAGGCTTCCGAGGCGTTGGCGCCGGCGAAGGCGCCTTCGTTCCAGAATCCGAGCAACAGGTCTTCCAGCTGGCGCTGCACCTGGCCCCACAAGGATGGGCCGTTCTTTTCGAAGACCAGGGCGTCCCCCTCGGCACGCACCGTGCGGCGGATCGCTCCCATCAGCCGGGAGGCACCGCCGAAGCGCCAGGCTTCGCTCGGCGAAGTGCTGACGTCGGATTGCAGCATCCAGCCGGCCGGGCTCTGCGCGATCACGCAGATGTGGCGTGCGAGCCTTGCATCGGGGCTGTCGTCGCCCAGGCCCCAGCTGGGTTGCGGTACGGCCTCGGCCACGTCGCGCAGCAGGCGCAGCGAGCTGTCGCCGGCCACCGAACGGAAGCAGCCGGCGCGCATGGCACCCTCGGCCACCAGGCCCGCGAGAACGCCATCGGGTGCTTCGAGTCCGGCAGGCAGGTCGTCGCTCGAGGCCTGCGTGCGCAGCCACGGCCACGCGAGCTGCACGAACGCGCTTGCCGCGCCAGGATCGCCGGGCAGGCCGTCGGCACGCAGCAGCTGCAACTTCTGCAGCCAGGCCGGCATGTCGGCCTGGGCATGCACGCGGGACGCACCAGCGCCGTCGCGTGCCTCCAGGTGCGGCAAGGGCAGTGCACCGACGAAGACGATCTCACGCTGCCAGGTCGACAGGAAACTGCGCACCCGCGCCACTGCGCCCATCCAGGCGTTGTAGCCATCGAGGTCGAGTTCGGGCGGCGCGAGCCGCTGCAGGCGGGTGTCGGGTGGCGCGACCTCGTCGGTGCTGCACTCGACGAAGCCTTCGGGAAGCGGCGCGACAAAAGGTGCCGGCTCGACCGCAGGCGCGACATGGCTGCAGGCATCGGCCAGGTCGGGCAGCACCAGCATGCTGGTGTCGCGCAAGCCATGGAGGTGCTCGATGCCGTGCCAGCTCGACGGCGTCACGGCCGAGAAAGGCGGGTTGGCGGGCAGCACCGCTGGAACCAGTCGCGCGAGCCGCGTCTGCGATGCCGCCAGCCGCTGCGCCGCCGTCTCGAGGTAGTCCCACGGGTCGCCCACGCGCAGCACGATGGCGCGCCGCCCACCGCGGGCGAAGAAGCTGCGCACTGCCGCACCGAGGTAGGTGGCGCAGCGCCGGTCGCTGTCGGGCGACAGCAGGCGCTGCTCCCACGCGAAGAGTTCGTCGAACTGCTGCCAGCTGTCCAGGGCCAGCGGCAGATTCAGCAGGCTCTCCACCTGTTCCGCCGTGCGGCCCCAGGGCCCGTCCACCCATCCGCTCGCACGCAACTGCTCGCGCAGCGCAGCCGGCAGCGGCTTGCCGGCGCGGCGTGCGACGTAACCGACGAAGCAGGCCACGTCGGCGCGGCGCACCTGCGGCAGCGGCGCTGCCTTGGCGAGTTCGAAGACCAGGCTCATGGTGCGCTCCGTCGCGTCAGACGCTGATCTCCAGCGCCTCGGCCGACAGCACCATCTCCTCGAGGGCGACGTCACCGCCCCCCTTCGCGGCGAGGGTGGGGCCGGTGTACTTCATCGGCACCACACCGCGCAGGACCCATGACTGCACGGGCTTCTGCGAGGTCTCGTCCATCAGCGTGATGGTCACGCTGCGTTGCGCGCGCGGTCCCTTGACGCGTGTCTCCGCGATCCAGTCGAACAGGGTCTTGGAGTTGAGGATGCCGCGCTTGAGCGTGACGTCCGAGACCTTGTGCACGCCGGCGACCTTGCGCACGTGGTTCTCCTTGTCGTTGCCGTAGCGGTACTCGGACATGGTGACCTCGGTGCCGATGCCCGAGACATCGGAGAAGCCGCCGAAGGCTTCGCTGCCGTTGAAGTTGACGATGAAGTTGAAGGCGCCGTAAGGCGTGGTCCTGTCGGCCATGGTGATGGACTCCTATGCGGTGGGGTAGGGGTCAGGCCCGCGCGTCGGCGGTCTTCTGCCCGAGGCGGAAGATCACGAACTCGGCCGGGCGGATCAGCGCCACGCCGATGAGGCAGACCAGGCGGCCGTTGTCGAGGTCGTTCTGCGTCATCGTGCTGCGGTCGCAGCGCACGAAGAAGGCTTCCTCGGCGTTGGCGCCCAGCAGGGCGCCGTTGCGCCACTCGTTGTAGAGGAAGTCCGAGATGGTCTGGCGCACATTGGCCCACAGGCGTTCGCCGTTGAGCTCGAACACGGCCCATTGGGTACCGCGGTCAATCGAGGCCTCGAGGTAGTTGAAGTAGCGCCGGTCGGAGACGTACTTCCATTCCGGATCGCTGCTGGCCAGGCGTGCACCCCACAGGCGATAGCCGCGGCCCGAGAGGTAGCGAAGGCAGTTGATGCCCAGCGGATTGAGTTGTTCCTGCTGCGAGAAGTTGATGTCCAGCTCGAAACGCAGCGCACCTGTGACGACCTCGTTGGCCGGCGCCTTGTGCACGCCATGCTGCGGGTCGTTGTCGTTGCGCGCGTAGATGCCGGCGACGAAGCCGGAAGGCGGCAACGCGATCTCCTTGGGGATGTCGTCGCGGCCCGGACGCGCCAGCGGGTTGGAGACCACCACCCACGGGTAGTAGAGCGCGGCGTACTTGGAGTCGATGCGCCCGCGTGCCACTCGCACGTCGCCCGGGACCAGGCGCGGTGCCGAATCGAGGACCGCGATGCGGTAGCTGCGGCGCCGTTCGGCATGGCCGATCAGCGCCAACTGGATGGCCGGCCCATCGCCGTAGGCGCTCGAACCCGGCGCGGCGACGATCGAGACGTCCTCGAGCGAGATCAGCGAGGCCAGCGCGGCGGCGTAGGTGCCGGCCGTGGTGTCGGCGCCTGCGATAGGAGCCGCGCCGTCGGTCCCGCCGGCCAGCACGAGCGCCGGACGCCGGTCGTCACCGGGCAGCGCCGGAAGGGCGAGGACGGCCGTCTGCAGCTCGAAGGCGGTGACGCCGGTGCCGACGTCGAACCAGATCTGGTTGTTCAAGGCGTCGCCACGCGTCGTGGGGTTCTGGGAGAGCAGGGTGCCGACGTAGCGCGGGTGCGCGCTGCCGTAGCCGAGTTCGTCCCAGCCTTGCACGTAGCCGTCGGCATCCGCGAACTCGACGGACAGCGAGAGCAGTTCGGCGGTGGCGCCGACAGGGCCGGGCGTGGCGGTGGGCGGCAGGGGCACGTTGCCCGCATCGACCAGCRACAGCGCGGCCGCGCCGCTGTCGGACCAGACGCTGCCGGTCTTCAGGTACAGCGTCGGCGTGTTGGCAGCGACGATGCGAAGCATGCTGCCCTCCGGTGCATTCGTCAGCGAGAGCACGGTGGCCGAGCGACCGCTCTCGCGCACCCGCACCGTGCCGTTGCCGGCAACGCCGGGAAATCGGGCCCGCACGAAGACATCCTCGGCGGGCGTGTTGTTGCCGTCGCGCAGGCGGCCCGCGGCAGTGGCCGCACCATTGGCGGTGCGCACGACGTACAGGCGCGAACCGCCGTTGTCGAAATAGGCACGCGCCGCATGGGCGACGAAGTTCAGTCGGTCGGCGCCGTTCGTCACGTCGCTGAGCCCGAGGTTCTGCAGGCTGCCGTAGATCCGCTCGAAGTCGGGCAGGCTGGTCACCATTTCCGGCGTGGCCAGGCGGCCTGTGGTGCTGCCGACCGGGCCGCGGCGCGTCGGCCCGACGAAGGCGGTGGTGCTGGTTCCCACGCCTTCGATCGACTTGGCGCGGAAGCTGGTTTCCTCGACGTATACGCCGGGTGCCAGGTATTCAGGCATGGTTCATCTCCTTTTGCATGAAGGTGGACGTCTGGAAGAACTGGCGTGCGGCCTTCATGGCAGTGCCAGAACGAGGAAAAGCGATTGCCTGCGGCCGGTCGCCAAGGTCACCGCCTGGGTGCTGCGCGGCAGGGCGGCTCGTTGGGACTCGACGACTTCGGGATCGATCTGCGGCAGCGCAAGGGGCGCGCGGCCGGAGCTCAGCTGCGCCGCGCTGATGCGGGTGCCGCCGCTGCCGGGAAACACGCCTTCGATCTGCGCGTTGATCTCGTTCACCGTCACCGCGGCCGGCGTTTCCGACCAGGTGGTGACCGGCACGCCGGGCACGGCCACCAGCGCTTCGCCACGCCAGTCRCTCAAGCCGCGCGCCAGCGTGTTGCCGCCGGAGGTGACGATCAGAAGGACGCCACCGAGCGCGTCGCCGCTGGTGCTGTCGCGCACCGCGACGCGCAGCACCGACCAATTGAGACCGACGGGCGCCGTGGCGGCCGGGTAGAGCGGCACCTCGATGGGACGGAACAACGAAGCGGGCGAGCCCGCATTGGCCGGTGCGGGATCGCGCGGCAGCGTGACGGCGACGCTGCGTGGCAGGTAACGGCCGCTCCGGTCGCCGACCAGCAGCGTGAAGGCGACGCTGCCGAGAACCGGCTGCACGGGCGCCGTCTCGAAGGCATCGGCATGCAACGCCAGCAAGGGGTGCTCGGCATGCGTGATGACGTACAGGCCGCTGCGGTTGCGCAGCAGCCTGGCACCGTCCATGCGCACGTCGAGCGGCGTGTCCACGCGGGTGCGCGTGGTGGCGTCGAGGAACTCGATCGCGCCGAGCACGCGGCGCTCGAGGCGATCGGTCTCGCGCATCAGCAGCGCACTCATCGCGCGATCCCCGCTTGCCAGGCCGGGCCGTACCCGAAGCGCGAAGCGACCACCGGGGCTGCGCCCTCGAAGACGTCGGGATCCAGCCGCACCAGGCGCACGACGTAGGAGACCGACAGGTGGTAAGGCGGCGTGAGCGCGTCCCAGATGCGCATCATGTCCTCGTTGGACAGCTCCGACGGGATGATCTGGATCACTTCGTCGGGCCCCCAGCCAGCCTCGGGCGACAGCGCCGAGGCGTCGAGCAGCGGGTGCTGGTACAGCTGGCGCATGGCCCAGGCCATCGGCAGCAGTTCGGCCTGGGGGGTGCCAGCCCAGGCGGTCAGGAGGAAATGCAGGTCCAGGCCCAGCGGCGGCTGCTGCTGTGGCGACATCGGTTGCGGGCGTTGCTGGCGCTGGTGCTCGTTGACGGTGACGCGGTATGGATACAGCGTCACGCGCGTGTCGTCTTCGATCGGGAGCGCCAGTTCGCCCGATGACACGAGCGCGAAGTCGCAGGTCGGCATGGCTTGTGCACCCACCGTGGCCGGATAGGTGTTGCGCAGGTAGGTCACGATCGAGTGCCCGACCGAATGGATGGCCTGGATGTTTGCCATGCTGCTTGCGCATTGCCGCGGGGGCTGTCTCCGTCGAGGCGTTGTCGGGCTGCCGGTCAAGGGGAACTCGACGGGGCGGGAGCGCGGTAGACCGCGCTTCCGTCCGGCAGCGTGTCGCGTTGCAGCCGGCCTTGCTGCACCAGCGCATCGAGCGCGAGTCGCAGGTCGGACCGAGGCACGTCCACGCCTATGTCGGGCAACCACCAGTCGTGGATGCCTTGTTCGGTGTCGGCGGCGGAGGGGTAGCGCGCGAGCCAGGCCTCTATGGCCTGCATTGCTCGCCGTGTCCTCGGCCCTGCCTCATCGAACAAAACATCTCCAGCAGAGTTCGCGCTCTTCTTGCGAGAGGCGTGCCATGGATTGCCTGATCGCAAGTGGTTGATTTGATTGGAGCTGGGGTGGCAGCTGGGTCGCAGACGACCCACTGAGGCCGACCCACTGCGGCGAGAGTGACCCGCCCATGTGGCTGAAGCAGGAGATCGCCGCCCCCGCTTCGCGAAGGGTTCTGGGCGCAGCGGACCTCAACAAGGGGGAGGGACGGAAGAGCGAGGACGCTCTTCGCGTGAGCCCGGATGCTCAATCCGGGGTGCGTTGCCGATTCGACCTGTCAGGCGTCGGACGTTGGAAACAGCGGCGCGACGAGCAGGTCGTCCTTGATGCCATGTTTCTTGAGCAGCTTGCCGAGTGAGCGGCGTTCCTTGCCCGCAAKCCGGGCTGCATGCGTGACGTTGCCATCGGTCGCATGCATCAGGCGCCGCAGGTAGTCACGCTCGAAGCGTTGCATCGCACGCTCGCGTGCTTCGTTGAAGGCATGGATGGAGTCGTCGTGCGAGTCCGCCACCTCTATCCGCGCTGCAGGATCGGCACTCGGCTCCAGGTGCAATTCCTCAGCGTCCGACAACAGCAGGGCGCGCTGCACCCGGTTGTCGAGCTCGCGCACGTTGCCGGGCCAGGGATAGGCCTCCAGCCATTTGAGGCTTTGCGCATGCAGCCGACGCAGCGGCTGGCCATACTGGCGCGCATGACGGGCGATGAAGTGGTCGGCGAGGATGCGCGCATCGCCGGCGCGTTCGCGCAAGGGCGGCATCTCGAGCAGCAGCACATTGAGCCGGAACGCCAGGTCGTCACGGAAGGCACCGATGCTCAGCAAGTCGTTCAGTCGCGGGCTCGCCGCCGCGATGATGCGAACGTCGCCCGTGCACTCGCGCGCACCGCCGACCGGGCGGTAGCGATAGTCCTGCAGGAAGCGCAGCAAGGAAACCTGCGCGCGCGGGGGGAGCGAATCCAGCTCGTCGAGAAACAGCGTGCCGCCCTCGGCCGCTGCCACCAATCCGCTGCGCGCCTGCTTGGCATCGGTGAAGGCGCCGCGTTCGCAGCCGAACAGTTCGCTCTCGATCAGCGACTCGGGCAAGGCACCGCAGTTCAAGGGCACGAACGGGCCTTCGCGCCGCGCCGACAGGTAGTGGATGGCGCGTGCCGCCAGCTCCTTGCCGGTCCCTGTTTCGCCCTGGATCAGGACCGGCGTTTCGTAGTGCGCCATGCGTTCCATCAATCCCAATGCGTGAAGGAAGGATGGCGATCGACCAATGAGCTTGGACGGGGTGGGGCTGAGCACGGCGCGGATCCTGATGCGTTCGTTGTCGTCGGCGCTTTGAAGGCCCCAATGATTGGCCACTGCTGGCATTTAGGAATCCCTATGTTGATGGATGAGCTTCGGGGCTCCAAGCCTAAGAACTTATCCGTAAATAGGCAGAATGCCGATCCGATCCGATCCGAGCCGCGGCGAGCACGGCGAAGGACCGAGACCTTGGGCAAGCGCGTCGAATCGTGGGTGGTGACTGACGAGTTCTGGCAGCGGGTCGAACCGCTGATTCCGCTGCGCTCAGCGGCTGACCGAATCTATGTTCGCAAGCCGGGAGCGGGCCGGCCGCCGAAGCCGGCGCGGCTGGTGTTCGAGGCCATCGTCTGCGTGCTGCGCACGGGCTGCCAGTGGAAGGCTCTGCCCAAGGAGCGCTTCGGCAGCGCAAGCGCCATCCACAAGCGCTTCCTCGAGTGGGAGGCAGCGGGCTTCTTCGAGGCTTTGTGGAAAGCCGGCCTGGCCGAGCATGACCAGATGGAAGGCATCGCCTGGCGCTGGCAGGGCATCGACGGCGCGATGATGAAGGCGCCGCTGGCCCAAGAAGCCGTCGGCCCGAATCCAACGGATCGGGGGAAAAGAGGCAGCAAGCGCCACCTGCTGGTGGACGGTCGTGGCGTCCCGTTGTCGCTCGTCGTGACCGGGGCTAACGTTCATGACTGCAAGCGGCTTGACGATGTGCTCGGCGCCATCGCTGTCAAACGCAAGGATCCGCCGCATCGGCGAAACAAGCATCTGTGCGCCGACGCGGGCTACCGTGCGCCGAGCACCTGCGCACCATCGAGCACCACGGCTACATCCCTCATGTCGTCGTCTGGGATGAGGCCTACCTCCGAGTAATTCGACAGGAGTTGGTGACCAGTTTCCGCCCATCCACGCCCGATAGGCGGGAGACGGAGCAATGAAGTCTTGTCGCGGAGTTGCGACAGGAAACCGTTCATCCGTGGTGGCGCCTTTCGGTCCGGACGAACGTTGCGTAGGGAGTGTTCAGCATCGTACGGCCGCAGCGATGCCAAGATCATCGGGGCGCAGCCGCAGACCTGCGGTTTTCGCCGGGAGTTGCGCGTTACCGCAGTAAGGTGCCGACAATTTACACCCTAGCCTCTCT
>NZ_JBFUFQ010000122.1:0-17024 GCF_056403355.1 Rhizobacter sp. P2_H3
GTGCTGGGCGCCGGGGCGCAGGCGGCGCTGGCGAACTGGCTGGACAGCGCGGAGCGGCTGCGCGGGCACCAGGCGCCTCGTCCCGACGCGGCGCCCGGCCTCCAGCTCGCCGTGCAGGTCGCAGGCCCCGGCCCGCTGGCCGCCCTCAGCACCCGCGAGCGCGAGGTACTGGAGCGCATGGCCGCCGGCGACAGCAACAAGCTGATCGCGCGGGCCTTCGACCTGAGCCCGCACACGGTGAAGCGGCACGTCGCGAACATCCTCGACAAGCTGGGCGCGCAGACGCGCGGGCAGGCGGCGGCGCGCTGGCGCGAAGCGCCCCCTCCCTGATGGAACCCGGATGCGGCGGCGGGCCACTCAGGTCGGTGTCCATTCGATGAGCTTCGAGAAACCACCATGAAACGCATCCGCGATGCATCACCGCCGCGCCACTTCGTTCCCGGCGGCTCGGGCAACCCCGCCGCCGCAGCCCAGACGCAGCGATTGATCGAGGGCATGGCCGCGCTCGACACGTCGCTGGAGGAAGAGTGTGTGCGCCACTTCCAGAGCAGCGCGACCATGCCGAATCCGGCCGTGGAGGCTGCCGACGCGCAGCTCGTGCTCTGCTGGTGTGCCGACAACGGTCTCTTCGACCAGTTCCAGTTGGCTGCCAAAGTCTACGACGCCTGCGTTCACGACCCCGAGGTGAACCGCTTCCGCGACGAAGGCGTCGAGCTCGAATTCGAGCTCGAACACATCACCCCGGACAACCTCGAATTCTTCATCCGCGTCCTGTCCCATTGCCCGCAGATCAAGGGCATCGAACTGCCGATCCCGTCGACACCCGAGCAGGCCGGGCGCCTTGCCGACGCGTTGGCCCACAACACGGGCCTGGATCGGCTCGCACTCTACGCATCCGAAGCGGCCCCGCCCGATTCCGGCGCCTTGGTGCGGCTGTTCTCGCACGCCACGCCCCGCATCAAGGCGCTGTCCGAGCTGAGCATTCACCTGAGGCAGGAGCCGGGCGGCAACGCGGCGTGGATGCCCGCACTGAGCGATGCACTGTCGACACACCTGAAGGCGGAATCAGTCTGGCTGACCTGGCCCTGCTGGTCTACCGAGAGACTGCGGTGGTGGGGCGACACGATCCGCGCGAACCCGCTCCTCTCATCGTTGACCTTGCGTGGCCCCATCGTGGACTCCGCAACGATGAAGGACGTGCTGACGGACGCGCTGCAGAATCCAGCGTGCAAGCTGACGTCGCTTTCGTTCCCCGACGCCACCTTCGACGCCGAGTTCGTCGACCAGCTGATCATGGCCATCAGGGCCAACAATGCACTGATCTCGCTGGATCTCGGCGATACGCCACTGAGTGCCCCTCAAGGTGAGGCGATCGCCGCCCTGCTCCTGCGCAACCGTGAGGTCGCGAAGCGTGCGTCCATGGCGAACCTCGCGCGCGACTGACAGCGCGGGCCACCCGCTCACACCACCACCGGCTCCGGCTCCAGCCGGATCCCGAAGCGCCCGTACACGCTCTCCTGGATCGCACGCGCCAGCGTCACCACCTCGGAGCCGATCGCGCCGCCGCGGTTGACGATCACCAGCGCCTGCTTCTCGTAGACGCCGGCGCGGCCGATGCTCTTGCCCTTCCAGCCGCAGGCGTCGATCATCCAGCCGGCCGCGAGCTTCACGCTGCCGTCGGGCATCGGGTAGTGCACGATCTCCGGGTCGCGGCCGATGATGTCGCGGCATTGCTCCGGCGTCACGACCGGGTTCTTGAAGAAGCTGCCGGCGTTGCCGACCTGGGCCGGGTCGGGCAGCTTGGCGCGGCGGATCGCGCAGACCCAGTCGAACACCTGCTGCGGGCGCGGCGCGCTGATGCCGGTCTCGGCCATCTTGCGCTCCAGCTCCAGGTAGCCCAGCACCGGCTGCCACGGCTTCGGCAGGCGAAAACGCACCCGCGTGATCACGCTGCGGCCGGCCAGCGAATGCTTGAAGACGCTGTCGCGGTAGCCGAAGGCGCAGATGCCGCTCGCCAGCGTGACGCTGCGGCCGGTGACCAGGTCGACCGCGTCCAGCGACTCGAAGCGGTCCTTCAGCTCGATGCCGTAGGCGCCGATGTTCTGCACCGGCGAGGCGCCCACCGTGCCCGGGATCAGCGCCATGTTCTCCAGGCCCGGCCAGCCCTGGGCCAGCGTCCACGCGACGAACTCGTGCCAGTTCTCGCCGGCCCCGGCCTCGACGATCCATGCGGTGTCGGTCTCGCGCACCAGCGCCCGGCCGGTGACCTCGACCTTCAGCACCACCTGCGGCATGTCGCGCGTCAGCACGATGTTGCTGCCGCCGCCCAGCACGAACTTCGGCGCACGGCCGAGCTGCGGGTGGTCGACGACGCGACGCACGTCCGCATCGCTGGCGATGCGCACCAAAGTGTGTGCGACAGCCGGCAATCCGAAGCTGTTGTAGGGTTTCAGGCTGACGCCCGATTCGATTTGCATGCGAGAATTTTCGCTGATCCAGCGAGGAACTACCGATCATGCCCAGCTTCGATGCCGTACTCGACCCCAATCTCGTCGAAGTGCGCAATGCCGTGGACCAGACTGCCAAGGAAATCGGCACCCGTTTCGACTTCAAGGGCTCGTCCGCCCGTGTCGAATTGAAAGAGAAGGAACTGACGGTCTACGCCGACAGCGACTTCCAGATCGGCCAGGTGATGGACATCCTGCTGGCCAAGCTCACCAAACGCAGCGTCGACATCCGCTTCCTCGACCGCAGCGCGAAGATCGAGAAGATCGGCGGCGACAAGGTCAAGCAGTTGATCACCGTCAAGAACGGCATCGACAGCGACACCGCGAAGAAGATCCAGACGCTGATCAAGCAGAGCAAGCTGAAGGTGCAGGCGGCGATCCAGGGCGACACGGTGCGCGTCACCGGCGCCAAGCGCGATGACCTGCAGGCCGCGATGGCGCTGATCCGCAAGGAAGTGTCCGACGCGCCCTTGAGCTTCGACAACTTCCGCGACTGATGGGCCGCGCCCTCCTCGCCGCCGCGCTGGCGGCCGGCGCGCTGTTCGCCGCGGCCGCCTCCGCCCAGACCGTCTCGATGAGCGGTGCGCTGGGCGACAACAAGGCGCTGCTGATGATCAACGGCGCGCCGCGCACGGTGGCCGTCGGCAGCACCGTCCAGGGCGTCAAGCTGATCAGCATGTCGGGCGGCGAGGCCGTCGTCGAGGTCGGCGGCGAGCGCCAGCAGCTGCGGCTCGGCGGCGTGCAGGTCAGCCTCGGGGCCGCGCCGGTCGAAGGCGGCGGCAGCCGCATCGTGCTGCCGGTCGGCCCGGGCGGCCATTTCTACTCGCAAGGCTCGATCAACGGCAAGGCGGTGGTGTTCCTCGTCGACACCGGCGCCACCACCGTGAGCATCTCCCAATCGGAAGCCGACGCCATCGGGTTGAAGTACCGCGACGGCCAGCGCGGCATGGTCAACACCGCCAATGGCTCGGTGACGGCCTGGCGCATCACGCTCAATTCGGTGCGCATCGGCGACGTGCAGGTGTTCAATGTCGATGCCGTCGTCATGCCGGCCTCGATGAGCCAGGTGCTGCTCGGCAACAGCTTCCTGACGCGCTTCCAGATGAAGCGCGACAACGACACGATGACGCTCGACAAGAAACCTTGACCAACGCGCAGCGGGCCGAGCGCCGGGCCGCCCCAAGCCGGCCCGCATCCCCTCGGGGGATCGGTCGACGTACTCGTCGATCGAGGGGTCGTCATCACGTGGGTGGCCGTGCGAAGGCAAAGCTCACCAGCGCCACCACCCCGAGCGCCGCCAGCATCAGCAGCAGCTCGCGGTAGCCGGGCAGCGCCAGCAGCAGCCAGGCCGTCAGCACCGGCGCGGCTGCCCGCGACAACAGCGCGATCGCCGACATCGCCCCGCCGATGCGCCCGACGTGCGCCCGGCCGAAGTACTCGGGCACCAGGTTGCCGCGCACGATCGTCACCAGCCCGTTGGCGATGCCGAACAGCACCGCGAACACGATCAACGCCGCCAAGTGCTCGGCCAGCGCGAAGATCGCGAACGACAGCGGCAGGCCACCCAGCACCGCCAGCCCCAGCCCGCGCGGCGTGACCCGGCGCCCGAAGGCGAGGAACACGAAGCGCCCCGCCACCTGCGCCGGCCCGATCCAGGTCAGCACCGCGAGCGCCTGCACCTCGCTGCGCCCCTTCGACGCGAAGATCGGCATCACATGCGCCCACAGCGTGGCCGCCGAGAACGAGTACAGCGTGAAGGTGGCAGTGAGCAGCCAGAACGCGCGGTGGCGCAGGGCCTCGTGCAGCGTTGCATCGTCAGCGGCGTCGTGCTCGCCACGCGGCGCCTGCGGCGGATCGCTGCCACGCAGCGCCCAGGCGTGCAGTGGTGCCACGCCCAGCAGCAGCACGGCGCCGATCACCGCCAGC
This sequence comes from Rhizobacter sp. P2_H3, assembly GCF_056403355.1. Lineage (NCBI taxonomy): Bacteria > Pseudomonadati > Pseudomonadota > Betaproteobacteria > Burkholderiales > Sphaerotilaceae > Rhizobacter > Rhizobacter sp. P2_H3. The sequence continues at coordinate 4,434 of NZ_JBFUFQ010000122.1, forward strand.
GCGATGCGCCAGCCCCAGGCGTTCACCAGCCAGGCCACCGCCGGGAACGACAGCGTGCTCGCGAAGCCGCCCACCAGCGTCAGCGACGTGATGCCGTCGCGGTAGCGCTCCGGAAAGCGCTTGGTCAGCACGGTGAACGCCGGCTCGTACAGGATCATCGCCATCGCCGCGCCCAGCAACACCCACGCGACGTACAGCGTGGCCGGCTGCGCCACCTGCGACCACAGCAGGAAACCGGCACCGGCCAGCACCGCGCCGAGCGTCATCACGCCCCGCCCGTGGCCACGGTCGATCGCCGCGCCGGCCGCGTAGCTGCTCGCGCCCCACACCGCCAGGCCGAGCGTGAAGGCGCCCATCAACACGGGTTTGCTCCAACCCAGCGCCTGCTGCATCGGCAGCACGAAGGACGAGAATGCGTAGTACAGCGCCGCCCAGCTCACCAGCTGGCCGGCAGCCAGCGCGGCCACGGTGGAACGATAGGAAGAAGTCACCGCGGGATTATCGGTAGGCCCGTTGTCGCTGCTGGGACACTTCGTCAGCGCACGACCGTGCTAAAACGCGGCGCACAGGAGACACGACGATGGATTTGAACTTCACGCCCGAAGAGCAGGCCTTCCGACAGAAGATCCGCGGCTGGGTCGCCGAGCACCTGCCGAAGGACATCAGCCACAAGGTGCACAACGCGCTGCGCCTGTCGAAGGACGACCTGCAGCGCTGGGCGAAGATCCTCGGCCAGCAGGGCTGGCACGGCTGGGCCTGGCCGACGCAGTTCGGCGGCCCGGGCTGGAACGCGATCCAGCGCCACCTGTTCGAAGAAGAGTGCGCGCTGGCCGGCGCACCGCGCGTGGTGCCCTTCGGCCCGGTGATGGTCGCGCCGGTGATCATGGCCTTCGGCTCGCCCGAGCAACAGAGGCGCCACCTGCCCGGCATCATGAGCGGCGAGGTGTGGTGGAGCCAGGGCTACAGCGAGCCGGGCTCGGGCTCCGACCTCGCGTCGCTGAAGTGCCGCGCCGAGCGCCGCGGCGACTACTACGTCGTCAACGGCCAGAAGACCTGGACCACGCTCGGCCAGTACGGCGACTGGATCTTCTGCCTGGTGCGCACCAGCACCGAAGGCAAGCCGCAGACCGGCATCAGCTTCCTGCTGATCGACATGAAGAGCCCCGGCATCACGGTGCGGCCGATCATCACGATGGACGGCGAGCACGAGGTCAACGAGGTCTGGTTCGACGACGTCGAGGTGCCGGCGGACAACCTGGTCGGCGAGGAGAACAAGGGCTGGACCTACGCCAAGTACCTGCTGGCCCACGAGCGCACCAACATCGCCGACGTGAACCGCTCGAAGCGCGAGCTGGAGCGGCTCAAGCGCATCGCGAAGGCGGAGAAGGTCTACGATGACGTGCGCTTCCGCGACGAGATCGCGAAGCTGGAGGTCGAGATCGTCGCGCTGGAGATGATGGTGCTGCGGGTGCTCAGCGCTGAAAAGTCCGGCAAGCAGTCGCTGGACGTCGCCGGGCTGCTGAAGATCCGCGGCAGCGAGATCCAGCAGCGCCTGACCGAACTGCTGATGCTGGCGGCCGGGCCGTACAGCGTGCCCTTCATCCACGACGCCATGGAGGCCGGCTGGCAGGGTGACCACGTCGGCGCGGCGTATTGCGCGCCGCTGGCCGCGACCTATTTCAACGTGCGCAAGACCACGATCTACGGCGGCAGCAACGAGGTGCAACGCAACATCGTCGCGCAGACGGTGCTGGGGTGACATGTTGGCCCCCACGTCATTTCATTCCTGCCCCCCGAGGGGGCGCTCAGCCGCCTTGGGGCGGCCCTGCGGCAGCTGAGGAAACGACATGGACTTCGACTTCTCCGACGATCAAGAGATGCTGCGCGACTCGGTGCGCAAGTGGGTCGCCAAGGGCTACGACGCCGAGCGGCGCAAGCGCATCGTGCAGGCCGGGGGCTGCTCGCGCGAGGCGTGGCGCGAGATGGCCGACCTCGGGCTGGCCGGGCTGTTCGTGCCCGAGGCGCTGGGCGGCATGGGCTTCGGGCCGACCGACGCGATGGTGGTGATGGAGGAACTCGGTCGTGGCCTGGTGCTGGAACCCTATGCGCAAGGCGCGCTGATCGCCGGCGGCGTGCTGTCGGCCTGCGCGCCGCAGCCGGCGATCGACGGCTGGCTCGGGAAGATCGCCGCTGGCGACGCGCTGGTCGTGCTGGCACACCAGGAGCGCGGCGCGCGCTACCGGCTGGCGCGCGTCGAGACCTCGGCGAAGGCGGCCGGCAGCGCGTGGACGCTCAACGGCGCGAAGAGCCTCGTGCCGGCCGGTGACCTGGCGGATGCGTTCATCGTGCCGGCCCGGGTGTCGGGTGCGGTCGACGACCCGGCGGGCGTCGCGCTGTTCCTCGTCGAACGCCGCGCCGCCGGCGTGAAGACGCGCGGCTACGGCACCGCCGATGGCGCGCGTGCGGCCGAGCTGGCGCTCGCTGATGCGCCGGCCACGCTGCTGGTGGCTGCCGGCGATGGTCATGCAGCGCTGGAGCATGCGGCCGACATCGGCATCGCCGCGCTCTGCGCCGAGGCGGTCGGCGCGATGGACCAGCTGGTCGCGGTGACCGTCGAGTACATGAACACGCGCAAGCAGTTCGGCGTCGCGATCGCGAGCTTCCAGGCGCTGCGCCACCGCATCGCCGACGTGAAGATGCAGCTGGAGCTGGCACGCTCGATGAGCTACTTCGCGACGCTGAAGATGAACGAACCGGCCGCGGCGCGGCGGCGCGCGCTGGCGCAGGCCAAGTACCAGCTCGGTGTCTCGATGCGCTTCGTCGGCCAGCAATGCATCCAGCTGCACGGCGGCATCGGCGTCACCGACGAGTACATCGCCGGTCACTACTTCAAGCGGCTGACGGTGATGGAGCTGAGCTTCGGCGACACGCTGCACCAGCTGGGCGAGGTGTCGACGCGCATGCAGGACACGGCAGGCGTCTTCGCGTAGCGGGGGCGGCGATGCGGCCGCCATAATCAGCGGCTCCATGTCCGACTCCCTGCGATGCATTCGACACCCGGTCTGAGCGCCGTTGCCGGCCTGCGTGTCGGCCACTTCACCGACACCCGCCGGCCGACCGGCTGCACCGTCGTGCTCGCGCCCGCGGGCGCCGTGGGTGGCGTCGACGTGCGCGGCGCCGCGCCGGGCACGCGCGAGACCGATCTGCTGTCGCCGCTGAATGCCGTCGAACACGTGCACGCGGTGCTGCTGGCCGGCGGCAGCGCATTCGGGCTCGACGCGGCCGGCGGCGTGATGCGCTGGCTCGAGGAGCGCGGCATCGGCTACCCGGTCGGCGCGCACCGCGTGCCGATCGTGCCGGCCGCGATCCTGTTCGACCTGTCGGTCGGCGACGGCCGCATCCGTCCCGATGCCGATGCCGGCTACGCCGCCTGCGAGGCCGCGAGCGACGCGCCCTGCGCCGAGGGCAATGTCGGCGCCGGCGCCGGTGCGCTGGTCGGCAAGCTGTTCGGGCTCGGCCGCGCGATGCGTGGCGGGCTCGGCCACGCCTGCATCACGGTGGACGGCATCACGGTCGGCGCGTGGGTCGCCGTGAACGCAGTCGGCGACGTGATCGATCCGCGCAGCGGCCGCGTGCTGGCCGGCGCGCGCAGCGCCGACGGCCTGGGCCTGCTCGACACCACGCAGGCCTTGCTGCGCGGCGAGCTGCCGCAGCCGATGCAAGCCGGCGCCGCGACGACGATCGGCGTGGTCGGCACCGACGCCGTGCTGACCAAGGCCCAGGCCAACAAGCTCGCGCAGACCGCGCACGACGGGCTCGCGCGCAGCATCAGCCCGGTCCACACGCAGAGCGACGGCGACACGCTGTTCGCGCTGGCCACCGGTGCCAGCGGGCGCAGCGCCCACTCCACCTTGCTCGGCACGATGGCGGCGGAGGCGACGGCCCGCGCCGTCGTGCGCGCGATCGAGGCCGCCACCGCCTGGGGCCCGTATCCCGCCGCGCGCGACCTGGGCCTGCCGGCATGAGCGACGCCGCCCCGACCGACGCCTTCCCGCCCATCGTCTTCGTGCACGGCAACGGCGACACCGCCGCGCTGTGGCTGACCACCGTCTGGCGCTTCGAGAGCAACGGCTGGCCGCGCGAGCGGCTGCAGGCGATCGACATGCCCTGCCCGCTTGCGCGCGACGACGACGGCATCGCGCAGCCCGGCCGCAGTTCCAGCGACGACGCCCGGCGCTGCGTGGCCGACACCGTCGAGCAGGCCTGCCGCCGGCATGGCGTGGCACAGGTGGTGCTGATCGCCAACTCGCGCGGCGGCTTCGCGGTGCGCAACTTCATCGCGAACGGCGGCGCGCCGCAGGTCTCGCACGCCATCCTCGGCGGCACGCCGAACCATGGCGTGTGGGCCGATGCCGGCTTCCGGCCGGGCAACGAGTTCAACGGCGCCGGGCCGTTCCTGCAGCGCCTGAACGGCAGCGGCGCCGACGAGACGACACCTGGCCCGCGCTGGATGACGGTGCGCTCCGACGGCCTCGACAAGTACGCGCAGCCCGACGGCCTGTGGATCGGCGCGCCCGGCCGGCCGACCGGTGTCGATGCCGACGGGCCGGCGCTGCGCGGCGCCCACAACGTCGTGATCGCCGGCATCGATCACCGCGAGACTTCGTTCGGCCCGGCGGCCTTCGACGCGATGTGGCGCTTTCTCACCGGCCGCGCGCCCGGCACTGTGCAGCCGGTGCCGGCGGACGCCGCGATCGCACTCTCCGGCACCGTCTCCGGCCTGCACCCGCAGGCCGCGGTGCCCGACAACCTGCCGCTGGCCGGTGCCACCGTCGAGGTGCACGCCACCGATCCCGCCACCGGCGAACGCATCGGCGCGCCGCTGTACCGCCACAGCGTCGGCCCGGACGGCGCCTGGGGACCGCTCGCGACCGACACCCGCACGCCGCTGGAGTTCGTCATCACCGCCGCCGGCCACGACACGACGCACCTCTACCGCTCGCCGTTCGCGCGGTCATCGTCGCTGGTGCACCTGCGCGCGATGCGGCTGGCCGATGTGGACGCCGACGCCGACCCGGTGGCCAACGACGACGCGCTCTCGCTGGTGCAGCTGAGCCGCCCGCGCGGCTACTTCGGCGTGCCGCGCGACCGCATCCTGCTCGACGGCCATCCGCCGGCCGGGCTGCCGCCGGGCGTGCCGGGGCTGTCGCTGGCCGCCGTCAAGATCACCGACACCGCGGGCCGCGCGGTGGCCGGAGAATTCAATGGCGAGCGCATCGTCGGCCGCGCCTGGCCGTGCGCCGGCGGCCATGTCGTGCTGCTCGAACTCCATTTCTGAGCGCACGACTGCACCGTTTCAGCAGGGCAACTCCAGCACCGTCCGGCAGGAAACCGCCTGCAGGGCGTCGGACAGCATGGCGCAGCGATTGCGTCCGAACCCGTCGATGTCGACGAGCGTCAGCCGGTGCAGGCGAAGCTTCGGGATGTCTTCGATCAGCGAGGCCAGGAAGCGCGACGTGCAGCCCATCGTGCCGATGGCCTCCAGGATCAGGTGGGTGACGCCGGCACGGCGTGTGGGCATCGCCGCCAGCAGGGTCATCGCGGTGGCGGCGCTGCACGCCCTCAACGTGAGGCGCTCCAGCGCGGGCTGCCGGCAGGCGATCCCGGCGAGCTGGTCCGCGCAGTCGCACCACCATGATTCCCCATGCAGCGTCAGCGCCTGCAGCTGCGGATTGGCACGAATGATCTTCGGGACCATCGATTTCCAGAGCGCCTTGTCCCGGCTGGATCCGATGGTCAGCGCGGTCAGGCTGCCGTCGAGCGTCAGCACGCGGGCCAGGCCGGCGGCGGCCTGGGCCTTCCCGGCACACCCGAAGGGCGCGCTCGACAGGTCGAGATGCGCCGGCGGCCCCTCTTGCAACAACCGGGCGAGGTGTTCGAGCGTCGACAGGCTGATCTGCCGGGCCCGGAGCCGGATGGTGCGGCCCTGCTCGTCGAGCAGCCAGGGGCACGCCCCGAGGCCGCTGCGACAATCCCGACAACCCGTCATGAAGCCATCCCGCGTCAAATGAACGATCTGGCTGAGTGACGCCACCCTCCCCCGGGGTTCCCGGCGAAGCCGGGGCCGAACCGCCCTTCCGAACGAAAGAGATCGTCGATGCGCTTGTCGCAGGTGTTGTTTTCCCAAGGCTTCGGCACACGCCGCGAATGCGAGGGCCTGGTCTGGCACGGGCTGGTGTCGGTCGGCGGACGGGTCATCGAGGAGCCGGCCGAAGAGGTCGACACCGAGGGCCTGGTGTTCACGGTGCAGGGCCGCGACTGGCGTTTTCACGAGAAGGCGCTGGTGCTGCTGCACAAGCCGACCGGCCACGAATGCTCGCAGAAGCCGAAGCACCACCCGAGCGTGCTGAACCTGCTGCCCCCGCCGCTGCGCAACCGCGGCGTGCAGCCGGTCGGCCGGCTCGACGAGGACACCACCGGCCTGCTGCTGCTGACCGACGACGGCACGCTGATCCACCGGCTGACCTCGCCGAAGCACCACGTGCCGAAGGTCTACGAGGTGACGGCGAAACACGAGGTGACGCCCGGGCAGGTGGCGCAGCTGCTGGCCGGCGTGGTGCTCGACGACGACCCGGCGCCGGTGCGCGCCGCGGCCTGCGAGGCAACCGGTGAAACCACGCTGCGGCTCACGCTGACCGAAGGCAAGTACCACCAGGTCAAGCGCATGGTGGCCGCGGTGGGCAACCGGGTCGAAGGCCTGCACCGCAGCGCCTTCGGCGAGCTGACGCTGAAAGGCGTGCCGAGCGGCGCGTGGCGCTGGGTCAGCGCGGCGGAGCGGGAACAGCTGGAGCGCAAGCGCTGATCCAAGGGGGGTGGCACCGCGAGCGGCCCGCTGCGCCGCGACGGATAATGCCCGCCCATGCGCGTCTTCAGCGGTTTCAACCATCCCGGCATCGCCGATGCCTGCGCCCTCACGATCGGCAACTTCGACGGCGTCCACCGCGGCCACCAGGCCATGCTGGCGCTGCTGCGCAACGAGGCCCAGCACCGCGGGCTGCCCTCGTGCGTGATGACCTTCGAGCCGCACCCGCGCGACTACTTCGCCCGCGCCGCCGGCAAGCCGGAGCTCGCGCCAGCGCGCATCGCGACGCTRCGCGACAAGCTCTCCGAGCTGGAGCGCTGCGGCGTCGACCAGGTCGTCGTGCTGCGCTTCGACCATGCGCTCGCGTCGCTGTCGCCCGAGGCCTTCATCGTCGACATGCTGGTGCGCGGCCTGGGCGCCCGCTACATCCTGGTCGGCGACGACTTCCGCTTCGGTGCGAAGCGGGCCGGCGACTACGCGATGCTCGATGCCGCCGGCCCGGCGCAGGGCTTCGACGTCGCCCGCATGAAGAGCTACGAGGTGCACGGGCTGCGGGTGTCGAGTTCGGCGGTGCGCCAGGCGCTGGCCGACGGCGACATGGCGCAGGCCGAATCGCTGCTCGGCCGCACCTACAGCATCAGCGGCCACGTGGTGCACGGCCGCAAGCTCGGCCGCGAGCTGGGGTTCCGCACGCTGAACCTGCGCTTCGCGCACGCCAAGTCGGCGGCGATGGGCATCTACGCGGTGCGCACCCACGGCCTGGGCGAGCAGCCGCTGGACGGGGTCGCGAGCCTGGGTGTGCGCCCGACGGTGGAAGACGCCGGCCGCGTGCTGCTCGAAGTGCATTGCCTCGATTGGCCCGCACGCCTCGGGGCCGAGGGGGCCTACGGTAAACTCGTCCGCGTGGAACTGCTGCACAAACTTCGCGATGAGGCCCGTTTCGACGGGCTGGAAGCCCTGACGGCGGCGATCGAGCAGGACGTGCAGGACGCCCGCGTGTGCCTCGCCTCGTACGCCGCGCAACGCCGCCAGACCACGCGCGACCGAATTTAACGCTCGCCGCTCCTCCCCTTCTTTTCGCGAGCCCCGGCGCCTGGCGCCGGCACCCTGCCTTCGAGACGCGCCGCGCGGCGCGCAAAGCCATGACCGACAAGACCACGGACTACCGAAGCACCCTCAACCTGCCCGACACGCCGTTCCCGATGCGCGGCGACCTGCCCAAGCGCGAACCGGGCTGGATCAAGGAGTGGAGCGACCAGGGCATCTACAAGCAGCTGCGCGACGCCCGCGTGAACCGCCCGCGCTTCGTGCTGCACGACGGCCCGCCCTACGCCAACGGCACGCTGCACGTCGGCCACGCGGCCAACAAGATCCTGAAGGACATGATCGTCAAGGCGCGCCAGCTGGCCGGCTACGACGCGCGCTACACGCCGGGCTGGGACTGCCACGGCCTGCCGATCGAGAACCAGATCGAGAAGACCTTCGGCCGCAACCTCGAACGCGCTGACGTGCAGGCGAAGAGCCGCACCTACGCCGGCGAGCAGATCGCGCAGCAGATGGCCGACTTCAAGCGCGTCGGCGTGCTGGGCGACTGGGACCACCCGTACCGCACGATGGATTTCGGCAACGAGGCCAACGAGATCCGCGTGCTGAAGCGCCTGATCGAGCGCGGCTTCGTGTACCGCGGGCTGAAGCCGGTCTACTGGTGCTTCGACTGCCACTCGTCGCTGGCCGAGTTCGAGATCGAGTACGCCGACAAGCAGTCGCAGGCGGTCGACGTCGCCTTCCTCGCGGCCGAGCCCGCGAAGCTGGCCACGGCCTTCGGCCTGCCGTCGCTCGCGAAGGACGCGTTCGCGGTGATCTGGACCACCACCGCGTGGACCATCCCCGCCAACCAGGCGCTGAACCTGAACCCGGCACTCGAGTACGCGCTGGTCGACACCGAGCGCGGCATCCTGCTGCTGGCGTCGGCGCTGGTCGACAAGTGCCTGGAGCGCTACGGCCTCACCGGCAGCGTGCTCGCCACCACGCTCGGCAAGAACCTCGACGGCATCACCTTCCGCCACCCGCTGGCCCACGTCGATCCCGGCTACGACCGCGTGAGCCCGGTGTACCTGGCCGACTACGCCACCGCCGACGACGGCACCGGCATCGTGCACTCGTCGCCGGCCTATGGCGTGGACGACTTCAACTCCTGCCGCGAGCACGGGCTGGCGATCGACGACATCCTGAACCCGGTGCAGGGCAACGGCGTCTACGAGGCGACGCTGCCGCTGTTCGGCGGCCTGCACATCTGGAAGGCCGCGCCGCTGGTGGCCGATGCGCTGCGCGACGCCGGCCGGCTGCTCGCCACCTCGAAGCTGACACACAGCTACCCGCACTGCTGGCGCCACAAGACGCCGGTGATCTACCGCGCCGCGGCGCAGTGGTTCGTGCGCATGGATGAAGGCGACGGCGTGTTCACGAAGGACAAGGCGCCGAAGACGCTGCGCCAGACCGCGCTGGAGGCCATCGGCGAGACCAGCTTCTTCCCGGAGAACGGGCGGACCCGGCTGCACGACATGATCGCGAACCGGCCCGACTGGTGCATCAGCCGCCAGCGCAACTGGGGCGTGCCGCTGCCGTTCTTCCTGCACAAGGCGACGGGTGAACTGCACCCCGACACGATGGCGCTGATCGACCGCGCGGCCGAGGTGGTGCAGCAAGGCGGCGTCGAGGCCTGGTCGAAGCTGACGGTCGACGAGGTGCTGGGCGCCGAGGCCGGCGACTACATCAAGAGCAACGACATCCTCGACGTCTGGTTCGATTCGGGCTCGACCTTCTTCCACGTGCTCAACGAGAAGGTGGGCAGCCAGCCGGGCACGACCGGCGGGCCGAACGGTGCGGCCGGTCCCGAGGCCGACCTGTACCTCGAAGGCCACGACCAGCACCGCGGCTGGTTCCACTCGTCGCTGCTGATCGCCTGCGCGATGGAAGGCCATGCGCCGTACCGCGGCCTGCTGACGCACGGCTTCACGGTCGACGGCMAGGGCCGCAAGATGAGCAAGAGCCTGGGCAACTTCATCTCGCTGCAGGATTCGGTGCAGGAGATGGGGGCCGAGATCCTGCGCCTGTGGTGTGCGGCGACCGACTACTCGGGCGACCTCGCGATCGACAAGAAGATCCTGGCGCGCGTCGTCGATGCATACCGCCGCATCCGCAACACGCTGCGCTTCATGCTGGCCAACACCAGCGATTTCGATCCGGCGACCGATGCGGTGCCGGTCGGGCAGATGCTCGAGATCGACCGCTACGCACTCGCGCGCGCGGCGCAGTTCCAGGCCGAGGTGCTGAAGCACTACGAGGTGTACGAGTTCCACCCGGTGGTGGCCAAGCTGCAGGTGTTCTGCAGCGAGGACCTGGGCGCGTTCTGGCTGGACGTGCTGAAGGACCGGCTGTACACCACCGCGCCGAAGTCGCTCGCGCGGCGCAGCGCGCAGACCGCGCTGTGGCACGTGACGCACGCGATGCTGCGCTGGATGGCGCCGTTCCTGAGCTTCACTGCGGAAGAGGCGTGGAAGGTGTTCGCGCCGGGGCAGTCGGCATCGATCTTCATCGAGACCTTCAGCGACACCTCGGCCTGGGCCGACGACGCACTGCTCGCGAAGTGGAGCCGCCTGCGCGAGATCCGCGACGTGGCCAACAAGGAGATCGAGGCGCTGCGAAGCGCGGGCCAGGTGGGCTCGTCGCTGCAGGCCGAGTTGCTGATCACCGCGGCGGCCGACGACCATGCGCTGCTCGCGTCGCTCGGCGACGACCTGCGCTTCGTGACGATCACGTCGCAGGCGCGGATCGCGGCGGGCGCGGCGCTGGCCGTCAGCGTCACGCCGTCGGCGGCGACCAAGTGCGAGCGCTGCTGGCACTACCGCGACGATGTCGGCAGCGAGGCGCGGCATCCGACGATCTGCGGCAGGTGCACAAGTAACCTGTACGGTGACGGCGAGACGCGTACAGTCGCCTGAACCTTCCCTCAAGGAGCCCTCGATGAACCACAGCAATCCTCGCGCGGAGTACCCTGACCTGTTCAAGCTCCCCGTTGATGAGCGGGTGCAGCTGGCCGAGGAGTTGTGGGAAAGCATCGTGGCAGAAACGAAGGACGACCGCACCCCGGTGTCCGAAGCCATCGCACTCGCGCTCCTGCGCAATCGCTGAAAACATGTCCTTCAAGAAATCCTCCGCATCCCTGCTCCCCTGGCTGGGCATCGCCCTCGTCATCATCGTGCTCGACCAGCTGACCAAGTCGCTGATCCTCGCCAACTTCGCGTACGGCGACAGCGTGCACGTCACGCCGTTCTTCAACGTGGTCCGGGTGCACAACACCGGCGCGGCGTTCTCGTTCCTGGCCGGCGCGTCGGGCTGGCAGCGCTGGTTCTTCGTCGGGCTGGGGGCAGTGGCCGCCGGCTTCATCGTCTGGATGCTGCGCAGCCACGGCGGGCAGAAGCTGTTCGCCTGGGCGCTCGCGCTGATCCTCGGCGGCGCGCTCGGCAACGTGATCGACCGGCTGCTGCACGGCTACGTCGTCGACTTCATCCAGGTGCACTGGGCCGACAAGTTCTTTCCGTCGTTCAACCTCGCCGACAGCGCGATCACGCTCGGCGCGATCCTGCTGATCGTCGACGAGCTGCGCCGGGTGCGGCGCGGCAAGTGATCGTCAGGCCGCCACGCCGACGATCACGCTCGACGCCTTGAAGACGGCGGTGGCCGAACTGCCGACCTCCAGCGCCAGTGCCTGCGCGCTGTCGTTGGTGATGATCGCCGCCACCGCGCCGCCGCCGGCCAGCGCCAGCACCACCTCGCAGTTCACCGCGCCCGGCGTGACGCGCGACACCACGCCCTTCAGCTGGTTGCGCGCCGACAGCCGCACGCCGCGCATGTCGGCCATCAGGATGATCGACGAGGCCTTGATCAGCGCGAACGCCTTCGCGCCGACCGCGAGGCCGAGCTCGGCCGTGCTCTCGTGCGTGATGCTCGCGACGATGCGCAGCCCGCCGATCGCCTCGAGCTCGACCTCGTCATTGATGGCCCCGCCGCGCAGCGACACCACGGTGCCGGCGAACTGGTTGCGTGCGCTCGTTCTCATCGCCAGCCCTTCCATCAGTGAATAGTCGCCGGCCAGGCCACCCGCTTGCCGGTTCAGCCGCTCGACGAAACGTGCATGCTCCTGCTGGATCAGCACGACATTGCGCAGCAGCTGCTCGCCGCGCGGCGTGAGCCGCGTGCGCCCGCCGCCGGTCCCGCCGGCGCTGCGTTCCAGCAGCGGCTCGCCGGCCAGGTTGCTCATCTGCTCGACCGCATCCCACGCGCCCTTGTAGCTGAAGCCGGCGGCCTTCGCGGCCTGCGTGATCGAGCCGAGCCGCGCGATCTCCACCAGCAGCGCGATGCGCCGCGTGCCGGCCAGGCTCTGCCCGCCGAGGTTCAGCGTCAGCTCGGCGCCGACGGTCAGCGCTTCGGCCGGCGCGTCAGCCACTGACGACTCCCTCTCGCAGCTGCAGCACCTGTTCGCCGAAGCGGCCCAGGTCGTCCGGGTCATGCGTGATCATCACGAGCGGGATGTCGATCTGCGACAGCAGCCGGTCCAGCTCGTCGCGCGTGCGCTCGCGAAGCGCCGGGTCGAGCGCGGAGAACGGCTCGTCGAGCAGCAGCGCGCGCGGCCCGTTGACGAGCACACGCGCAAGCGCGGTGCGCTGGCG
>NZ_JBFUFQ010000123.1:0-16997 GCF_056403355.1 Rhizobacter sp. P2_H3
CATATCGATAGGTCTGCGGCAGCGTGAGGYCCATCGCGAGGCCTGCATAGCGCTGCCCCTTCGGCAACGCGTTGATGCCAGCCTTCACCTGCTCGGCAATGCGCGCAGAGGTGAAGAATCCGAGCGCGAACACCACCAGCACGAAGCTTGGAACGGCTCGCAGGCTCAGGAACATCGTCGGAATGACGTGGTACCAGATGAAAAGCTGGACCAGAAGAGGAACGTTGCGGAACAACTCGACCCAGGTTTCACCGAGGTAGGCGAGCACCTTGTTCGGCAGCGTGCGCAAGATGCCGACCAACGAACCCAACACGAGCGAGACGATCAGTGCCAGCAAGGCCACTGACAAGGTCCACCCCCATGCCGACAACATCCACTGAAGGTAGGTCTGCCCGCCCCCCGTGTCTTGCAGGAATACCTGCCAGTCCCACTTGCCCAAGGCATTGCTCCAATTCTTGTGAGGGGCGCACGACGACTGCGCTGCCCCAAGAAAAAGCGCGACGCGGGTCACCCGGCGCCGCGCTGGGGGGACTGTAAGCAAGTGTCGCGCCCAGTGGCGTCAGGGCTTACCTCAGTCCCGGTCCATCGCAAGAACCCGCCTTACTTCTTGGCGTAGTCTTCCATCGGCTTGTCGTTCGGGGCCGCCCAGGCGGCCTTGGTGGCGTCCGACAGCGGCAGGCCGACCTTGGTGTTGCTCGGCGGGATCGGCTGGTTGAACCACTTGTCGTAGGTCTTGGCGAGGTCGCCCGACTTGATCTGCGCCACGATGCTGTCGTCGACCGCCTTCTTGAAGGCCGGGTCATCCTTGCGCAGCATGATCGCGATCGGCTCGACGCTCAGCACTTCGCCGACGATCTTGAAGTCGGCCGGGTTCTTCGCGCGCGAGATGTTGCCGGCGAGGATCTGGCCGTCCATCACGAAGGCATCGGCGCGGCCCGATTCCAGCAGCAGGAAGCTGTCGGCGTGGTCCTTGCCGAACACTTCCTTGAAGTCGATGCCGGTGGCGCGCTCGTGCTTGCGCAGCGTCTGCACCGAGGTCGTGCCGGTGGTGGTGGCCACCGTCTTGCCGGCCAGTTGGCCGATCGCGGTGATGCCCGAGTTGGCCTTCACCGCGATGCGCACTTCTTCCACGTAGGTGGTGAAGGCGAAGGCGACGTCCTTCTGGCGGGTGGCGTTGTTGGTGGTCGAGCCGCACTCGATGTCGACGGTGCCGTTCTGCACCAGCGGGATGCGGTTCTGCGAGGTGACCGGCTGGTACTTGATGTCCAGCTTGGCCAGGCCCAGCTGCTTCTGGATGTCGGCCAGCACCTTCTGGCAGACGTCGTAGTGGAAGCCGGCGTACTTGCCGTCGCCCAGCGTGTAGGCCAGGGCGCCCGACGACTCGCGCACCCCCATCGTGACGGTGCCGCTGTCCTTGATCTTCTTCAGCGTGTCGCTCTGCTGCGCCTGGGCGACGCCCGCGACGGTCAACAGGGCGGCAACGCTCAGCCATGCCTTTTTCATACGATCTCCTTCAGGGTGGAAAAGAGGGGGGCGAGTACCCACCCACGACAACAACGAAATTCTAGGGAGTCGGGAGCTACGCAGTTCCACGTAGACCGGATGCTTCTTTCGACAACGGCTGGAACATCACCCCGGCACCTGGTCCGACGGGTACTTCCAGAAGTCCCGCAGCAGGTAGTTCATCGGCAGGTTCAGCGGCAGGTTCTTCGGCGGGATCGGCTTGTTGAACCAGTGATCGTAGATCGCATAGGCCTCGCGGCTGAGGATCAGGCGCTTCATCTCCTCGTCGCAGATCTTCTTGAACTCGGGGTCGTCCTTGCGCATCATGATCGCGAGCGGCTCGATGGTCAGGAACTTGCCCACCACCTTCAGCTTGCCCGGCTCGGCGCTCGACGAGATCAGGCCATAGAGCAGCACGTCGTCCATCACGAAGCCGTCGACCTCGCCGGCCAGCACCATCTGCATGGCCTTGGCATGCTCGGGCGCCTCGACGATGGTGATGCGCAGCAGGCGTTCGCGGTTCGCGCGGTCCACCTCCTTCAGCGGCGTCGTGCCCTTGGTCGACACGAGCTTCTTGCCCTCGAACATCGGCAGCTCGGCGATCGGGCTGTCGGCCAGCACCATGTAGCGCGCGCCGGTGATGTAGTGCGGGATCGTGAAGGCCACCTTCTGGCGACGCTCGGCGTTGTTGGTGGTGGAGCCGCACTCCAGGTCGGCCTTGCCGTCGACGACCATCTGGATGCGGTTGCCGGCGGTGACGAGCACGAACTCCGGCGCGAGGGCCTTCATCTCGAGCCGCTTGCGCACCGCCTCGGCCAGCTTCAGGCACAGGTCGACCGCATAGCCCATCGGCTTCTTGTCGGCATCGAGGTACGAGAACGGCACCGAGGATTCGCGGTGCGCGATCAGGATCTTGCCGGTCTGGCGGATGCGGTCGAGCACCGGACCGGTGGGCACCGCGGCAGTCGCCGGCGCGGCCTGCGCAGGCAGCGCGGCGGCCCATGCGCCGAACGTGGCCAGCACGAGCATCGACGCGGTCAGGAGAGCGGAAAACCGGCGCTTGCCGTGCACGTACGTCATGGGTGGAGTCTCGCAACCTTCATGCCACAAGGGCCGATGCGCAGGGCACACGGCGGGACGCCAGTGTGCCTGCAGGACGGCGTGGGATCGATGACGCGGGCACCGGGGCGGCGGCACATGGGGACAAGTTGGCGTTCGGGTGGCGATGGGCGCGGACTGTATTCGCCTGCCTGTCGGAAAGCCAATGCGGATTGGCGGAGAACCCATGCATCGAATGCATGCCGCGCGAGGGAAAACCCTCTGGCGTGGGGTGTTTCAGCCCGCCGGCTTGAGGAAGTTCCACAGGGCCCGGGCGCCGGGCTTGCCGCCCTGGCGCGAGAGATCGGGCAGCTCGCGGTAGATGCGCACTTCCATCGTCAGCTCGAGCATGCCGGGCGCGGCGGCCCGCACCAGGCGCCGGCTCTTCAGCTCCTTCTTCACCGAGCTCACCGGCAGGAAGGCGAGGCCGTGCCCCTCGAGCGCCATCGCCTTCAGGCCCTCGGCCATGTCGGTCTCGTAGATCGGGTCGAGGTTGAGCGGCGCCGGGGCGAGCTTGACGATCTGCTCGACCAGCCGCCCCAGGTAGGCCCCCGCGCCGTAGCTGAGGAAGGGCACGCGCTCGCCGGGGGCGCCGGGCAGGCGGAACAGCGGCTCGCCCTTCGCATCGGCCTTCGCGTACACGGCCAGCGTCTCGTGGCCGAGGCTCAGCATCTCGTAGCGCTCGGGGCTGAGCTGCAGCGGCTGCGACGGGTGGTGGTAGGCGATCAGCAGGTCGCAGCTGCCCTCGGTCAGCTGCATCACGGCATCGTGCACGTTGAGCGCGATCAGGCGGCTCTTCAGGGCCCCGAAGCGCTTGCGCAGGTCCATCACCCAATGCGGGAAGAAGGTGAACGCGAGCGAGTGCGGCACCGCGAACTCGATCATGTCCTGCGCGGCGACCTGGTGGCCGCGCATCATGTTGCGCGTGGTCTGCAGCGCGCCGAGGATGTCCAGCGCCTGCGCATGGAAGGTCTCGCCGGCCGGCGTGAGGCGGGTCGGGTACGACGAGCGGTCGACCAGGTCCAGCCCGGCCCAGGCCTCCAGCGCCTGGATGCGGCGCGAGAACGCCGGCTGCGTCACATGCCGCATCTGCGCCGAACGCGAAAAGCTCCGCGTCTCGGCGAGGCTGACGAAATCTTCAAGCCACTTGGTTTCCACGGCAAGAGTTTAGGGCCCGCGGTTCAGGGCTTCTTCAGCGCTTGCTCAGCGTGATGTCCAGTTCGTGCACCAGGTCGTTCACCAGCTGGGTCGACGCCTGGCGTGAATCGGCCGTCGGCCCGGCGGTCTGCGCGACGATGTCGGCGGTCCAGGCGCCGCCCGCCTTGGCGCTGGCGCCGGCCACGCGGAACACCACGCGGCTGGCCAGCGTGTTGCAGTCCTGCCCGCCATTCACCGGCGTCAGCGTGACGAACTGCTGGCTCGCCGGCGTCACGCCGTTGTTCAGCATCATCGGGCCCAGGTCGCTCATCAGCCGCTCGCGCAGCGCGCCCATCACCGCGGCCACGTGCTCGCTGCCGGCGGCCGAGCAGGTGTCGAAGGCAAAGCTCTCGTTGTCGATCCAGACGACCTTGGCGTCGGGCAGGCGCAAGGTGGCATGGGCCACCGCATCAGGCGCCGCCTTGGCAGGCGTCGAGATCGCGCCGGCGACCGCCAGCAAGGAAAACAGAACCGCACGGGAAAAAGTCTTGTGAGCAGTCATCGCATCCGTCCTCTGTGGGTGAATCGGTGAACGCGACTCTAGAAGTGCAACAAGATGTGTGCTCGTCAGCTCCGTAACGATTGTTCACAATTGACTGAGAGTTCACGCTCGTTTTTCACGAACCGGGTCGGATTCTTCGGAGCCTTCCTACATGACGGCGGACAGCTCGTCGGATGCGGCGCTCTGCTGCAGCCGCCACATGTCGGCGTAACGGCCGTCGAGTGCCAACAATTGCGCATGCGTGCCGCGTTCGACGATGCGGCCCTGCTCCATCACCAGGATCTGGTGCGCATCGACGACGGTGGACAGCCGGTGCGCGATGACGAGCGCCGTCTTGTTGCGCGCGACGCCCTGCAGCTCGGCCTGGATCGCGCGCTCGTTGGCCGAGTCGAGCGCCGAGGTGGCCTCGTCGAAGATCATGATCGGCGGGTCCTTCAGCAGCGTGCGCGCGATCGCGACGCGCTGCTTCTCGCCGCCGCTCAGCTTCAGCCCGCGCTCGCCGACCGTCGTCTCGTAGCCCTTGGGCGTCGAGACGATGAAATCGTGGATGCGGGCCGCCTTCGCCGCCGCCTCGACCTCGGCGGCACCGGTGCCGGGCCGGCCGTAGGCGATGTTGTAGGCGACGCTGTCGTTGAACAGCACCGTGTCCTGCGGGACGATGCCGATGTTCTGGCGCACGCTGCCCTGTGTGACGGAGCGCAGGTCCTGGCCGTCGATCGTGATCACGCCGGCCTGCACGTCGTAGAAGCGGTACAGCAGCCGCGCGAGCGTGCTCTTGCCCGAGCCCGACGGGCCCACCACCGCCACCGTCTTGCCGGCCGGGATCTCGAAGCTCACGTCGTGCAGGATCTGCCGGTCCGGCTCGTACGAGAAATCGACGTGGTCGAAGCGCAGCTGCCCATGCGTCACCTGCAGCGGCAGCGCGCCCGGCGTGTCGGCGATCTCGCGCTCGCGCTCGAGCAGCGCGAACATCTTGTCGAGGTCGGTCAGGCTCTGCTTGATCTCGCGGTAGATCACGCCGAGGACGTTCAGCGGGATGTAGAGCTGGATCATGAAGGCGTTGATCATCACCAGGTCGCCGAGCGTCATGTGGCCGGCCACCACGCCCTGCGTCGCGCGCCACAGCATCGCGACCAGGCCGGCCGCGATGATCAGCTGCTGGCCGGTGTTCAGCATCGACAGCGTGGCCTGCGACTTCAGCGCGACGCGGCGCAGCCGCTCCAGGCTCTCGTCGTAGCGGCGGGCCTCGAAATCCTCGTTGTTGAAGTACTTGACGGTCTCGTAGTTCAGCAGCGAGTCGATCGCGCGCGAATGCGCGGTGGAATCGAGCTCGTTCATCTGCTTGCGGAACTGCGTGCGCCAGTTCGTGAAGACGACCGTGAAGCTGATGTACACCACCAGCGCCGCCAGCGTGATCCACGCGAACCAGGCGTCGAACTTGACCGCCAGCAGCGTCAGCACGAGCACCATCTCGACCAGCGTGGGCACGATGCTGTAGAGCGAGTACGAGATCAGCGAATGCACCGCGCGCGTGCCGCGCTCGATGTCGCGCGTCATGCCGCCGGTCTGGCGCTCGAGGTGGAAGCGCAGGCTCAGCGCATGCAGGTGGCGGAACACGTTGAGCGAGATGCTGCGCGCCGTGCCCTCGGTGGCCTTCGCGAAGATCAGCTCGCGCAGCTCGGTGAACAGCGAGGTCGACAGCCGCAGCAGCCCGTAGGCCGCCAGCAGCCCGATCGGCACGACCAGCACCGCCTGGATGTCGCCCGGCTTGATCGACAGGCTGTCGACCAGCTGCTTCAGCAGCAGCGGCACGCCGACGTTGGCCAGCTTGGCCGCCACCATGAAGCCGAGCGCGATCGACACGCGCCAGCGGTAGCGCCACAGGTAGGGCAGCAGCTTGCGCAAGGTGGCCGCATCGGAGCGCGCTGCGGCAGGCGTCACGGCATCGGGGGGTGGCAAGGGGGTCGAGAGGGATCGCATCGTGGAAGAATCGAGGGGTTGAACCCAGGTGAAGGCGCCGAGTATGAATACAAGCCAGCCGCAGCACGACCCCGCGTTGGCGGTCACGTTGCCGAAAGACCTCGATCTGGTGCTGCGCGTGATGCCGATGCCGGCCGACTCGAACAGCAACGGCGACATCTTCGGCGGCTGGATCATGGCCCAGGTCGACCTCGCCGGCTCGGTGCTGCCGGCGCGCATCGCGAAGGGCCGCGTCGTGACGGTCGCCGTCAACGAGTTCGTGTTCAAGCAGGCGGTGTCGATCGGCGACCTGCTGAGCTTCTACGCCCGGGTCGAGCGGATCGGGCGCACGTCGATCACGGTGCACGTCGAGGTGTACGCCGAGCGCAACCCGGCCGACCTGAAGGTGGTGAAGGTCACCGAGGCGAACCTGACCTATGTCGCGATCGACCGCGACGGGCAGCCGCGGGTCATTCCACGGGACTGAGCCGGTGCGCCTGATCGACGCGGAGCAGACGGCCGCGCTGCTGCCGTGGCGGCCGCTGGCCGATGCGGTCATGCGCGCAGCCGTCGAGCGCGCTGAAGGCCGGCTGCAGGCGCCGCTGCGCAGCAGCTTCGCGCTGTCGGGCGACGACAGGCTGCTGCTGATGCCGGCCAGCGACGCGCACTACGCCAGCGTCAAGCTGGTGACGGTGAACCACGGCAACCCGGCGCTCGGGCGCGAGCGCGTGCAGGGCGAGGTGCTGCTGATGGACCGCGCGACCGGCGAGCGGCTGGCGATGTTCGACGGTGTCACGCTGACCGCACGGCGCACCGCGGCGGTGTCGCTGGCGGCGGCATTGGGGTTGCAGGTGCCGGCGGGCGAGCGCCTGCTGATCGTCGGTGCCGGCGCGCAGGCGCTGGCACATGCACAGGCCTTCGCGGCGGTGCTGGCGCCGGCGTGGATCGGCATCGCGGCGCGTTCGCGCGCAGCGGCCGACGGCCTGGTGGCGACGCTGGCGGCGCACGGTGTCAAGGCGCATCCGATCGACGACATCGGCGCCGAGATCGGCCGCTGCAGCTTGATCGTCACCGCGACGACGAGCCGCTCGCCGGTGATTCCCGATGCGCTGCGCCCGGGCGTGCGCGTGTTCGCGGTCGGCGCGTTCACGCCGGCGATGTGCGAGCTGCCGGCTGCGCTGGTGCGGCGGGCCGCGCTGATCGTCGACGACCTGGACGGCGCGAAGGAAGAGGCTGGCGACCTGATCCAGGCCGGCGTCGACTGGTCGACGGTGCGCGGGCTGGCTCAGGCCGCCGAGCTCACCGGCGCGGGCGAGCGGCCGGTCGTGTTCAAGAGCGTCGGCAGCGCGGCGTGGGACCTCGCCGCGGCGCGGATGGCCTGGGATCGGCTGAGCGCCTGCTGATCAGTCCACGAAGAAGTCCGGCACGAACTCGGTCGTCCCCGGCGTCACGCTGTACTGCTCGAGGTCGGTCACCCCATGCCGCGCCAGCAACTCGTCGTCGATGAAGAAATTCCCCGTCGTCTGCCGCGCGTCGCTGGTCAGCACCAGGTACGCCGCATCGGCCAGGATCTGCGGCGTGCGGCAGCGCGCGATGTCGACGCCCGGGATCATCTGCAGCGCGGCCGTCGCGATCGCGGTGCGCGGCCACAGGCTGTTGACGCCGATGCCCAGCGGCCGGAATTCGCCCGCATGCCCCAGCGTGCATTCGCTCATGCCGTACTTGGCCATCGTGTAGGCGACGTGCGGGCTGAACCAGCGCTCGCGCATCGACAGCGGCGGCGACATGTTCAGCACGTGCGGATTGCGACCGGCCTGCGCGGCCTTCGCCAGGTGCGGCAGGCAGGCCTGCGTGACCAGGTAGGTGCCGCGCACGTTGACACCGAACATCAGGTCGAAGCGCTTCATCGGCGTCGCGGTCGTCGGCGTCAGGCTGATCGCGCTCGCGTTGTTGACGAGGATGTCGATGCCGCCGAAGCGCGCCACCGCCTGCTCGACGGCCGCCAGCACGCTCGCCTCGTCGCGGATGTCGGTCTGCACCGGCAGCGCCTGCCCGCCGGCGGCCTCGATCTCGGCCGCCGCCGAATGGATCGTGCCCGGCAGCTTCGGGTTGCTCTCGGTCGTCTTGGCGGCGATCACGATGCGCGCGCCGTCGGCCGCGGCACGCTTCGCGATCGCGAGGCCGATGCCGCGCGACGCGCCGGTGATGAACAAGGTCTTGCCCTTCAGGGTCTGGCGCTCGGTGCTCATGGCAGGGGGTGTCTCCGTGTGGGGGTGGTGGCAGGCAGGCGCGGCGCGAGCTCGGTCGCGATCATGCCGGCCAGTTGCTCGGCCCACAGCGCATACACCGCCGGGCCGGGATGGAAGCCGTCTTCGGCCATCAGGATGCTGTCGGACACCCGCTCGTTCTCGAACGGCACCGGCAGCCACCAGCGGTCCGGCCAGCGCTTGATCCACGCGGCCAGCGCCCGGTTGAAACGCCGCGCGTCGCGCCCGAGCACCCAGCGCAGCGGGTTCGGCAGCAGCGGGAACGAGTGGATCGGCGGCACGCCGCTGTGCACGATGTGGCGCACGCCGGCGCGCTGGACGGCCACGCGGTCGAGCTCGTCGAGCTGGGCCAGCCAGCGCCGCACCGGCACCTGCGAGATCACGTCGTTGACGCCGAGCGCGGTGACCATCACGTCGGCCGGGTGCAGCGGGGCGCTCTCCAGTGCGATCAGCGCGTCGCGCGTGGTGTCGCCGGTGTGCGCGACCAGCTGCCACACGACCGCGCCGCCGAGCCGCTGCGACAAGGCCTCGCTGAGCCGGCCGGCCAGCGCCTGGGCCTGCGTAGGCGCACCGACGCCGGCCGCCGACGAATCGCCGACGATCAGCACGCGCAGGCGCACGCGGCCGGTGCCGGCCACGCCTTCGCGCGAACCTTCGGCCTCGGGCAGGCGCAGCGCGAGGCGGCGCACGCGGAAGCCCTGCCACATCAGCAGCGGCGACAGCAGCACCTTCGCCGCGGAAAGCATCGGTCGGGCCGGGGTCAGCTGAACTGCGAGAAGTCGGGCTTGCGCTTCTGGAAGAACGCGCTGAAGGCCTCGCGCGCCTCGGGGCTGGTGAGGCGCTCGGCGAAGATCGCCGCCTCGGCCTGGATGGCCTGCAGCGTGGCCTCGCTGCCGGCGCGGCGCAGCAGCTTCTTCGTGTCGCGCAYGGCGCCCGGCGGCAGCGCGTTGAAGCGCTCGGCGATGCGGCGCGCATGCTGCGCGACCTCGCTGGTCGGCAGCACCGCGTTGGCGATGCCCATCTCGACCGCCTCGACCCCGGTGAACGGCTCGCCGAGCAGGATCTTCTCGGCCGCCTTCACGCGGCCCACCAACTGCGGCACCACCAGGCTCGACGCGAACTCCGGCACCAGGCCCAGGCTCACGAACGGCATCGCGAGGCGTGCCTCGTCGGCCACGTAGACCAGGTCGCAGTGCAGCAGCATCGTGGTGCCGATGCCGATCGCCGCACCGGTGACGGCCGCGACGACCGGCTTCTCGCAGCCGTTCAGCGCCTGCATGAACTGGAACACCGGCGAGTCCTGGCCGCTCGGCGGGCGTTTCATGAAGTCCTCGAGGTCGTTGCCCGAGGTGAAGATGCCGGGCTGGCCGGTGATCAGCACCGCGCGCACCGCGGCGTCGGCCTGCGCGGCCTTCAGGCCGTCGGCCATCGCCTGGTACATGTCGATCGTGATCGCGTTCTTCTTCTCGGGGCGCGCGATCTCGAGGGTGAATACGCCGTTGAGAACGGCGGTCTTGATGCTCATGTCGTCTCCTTCATCGTGTGCAGTGAGGCCGGGCCGAAGCCCTGCAGCAAAGCCGTCATGCGCGGCCAGAGTGTCGCCTGGAACTGCTCGCGGAACAGCCCGAAGTGGCCGATGCGCTTCGCTTGCACATCGGACGGCGCGATGCGCTCGATGCGGCGCTGCGCATTCGGGTAGCAATCGACCAGCACGCGGGTGCCGCGCTCGGTCATCAGTTCATCGTCGGTGATCGACAGCGCGACCAGCGGGAAGCGCGCCGCCTCGAACTGCTCGCGCACCGCCGCCCCTTCGGCACCGACGTGGTAGCGCGGATGCAGGCACCAGCGCCGCCACTGCAGCATCACGCCCTTCGGCAGGTCGCCGACCTTGCGCAGCCGCTTGCCGGGGAAGTAGCCGAAGACGGCGGTCGCGACCGGCACCAGCACGTACCAGAAGTACAGGATCATGCGGCGCAGCGGCGGCGCGTTGTCGCGCCAGTAGCCGCTGCCGGCCGCCACCGAGATCAGGCCGTCGACCTGCGCGTGGTTGCGCAGCAGGCCRGGCAGCTGCGCGCCCAGGCTGTGGCCGACGAGGTACAGCGGCAGGCCCGGCGCGGCCTCGCGCAGCGCATCGATCGCGCTGTCGTAGTCGCGCGCCCAGCTGAACAGGTCGGCCTTCAGGCCGCGCAGCGACGGCGTCGCGCGCGACTCGCCCATGCCGCGGTAGTCGAAGGTCGCGACCGCGTAGCCCTGCCCGGCMAGCCATTGCGCGAACGGCTGGTAGTAGTCCTGGCGAACGCCCATCGCACCGCCGATCAGCACCGCGGCTTTCGCGGCGCCGACCGACGGGTACAGGCGCAGCGACAGCCGGCTGCCGTCGTCGGTCTCGAGTTGCCTCGTCTCCATGCTCACCTCCACCCACGATCCGTTCGCCCTGAGCAGGGGCCGAGCCTGTCGAGGACCCGTCCGTCGAAGGGTTGGTGCCAGTGGCACGCGGCCTTCGACGAGCTCAGTCCGACCCTTCGACAGGCTCAGGGCGAACGGGGTTACTTCGGACCTCGTTGGCTTGAAGAGATCAGACGCGCTCAAAAATTCCCGCAGCGCCCTGGCCGGTACCGACGCACATCGTCACCATCCCGTACTTCAGGTTGTGGCGGCGCAGCGCGTGGATGACCGTCGCGGCGCGGATCGCCCCGGTGGCGCCCAGCGGATGGCCCAGCGCGATCGCGCCGCCCATCGGGTTCACCTTGGCCGGATCGAGCCCGACGCTGTTGATCACCGCCAGCGACTGCGCGGCGAACGCCTCGTTCAGCTCGATCCAGTCCAGGTCCTGCTGCTTCAGGCCGGCATAGCGCAGCGCGGCCGGGATCGCCTCGATCGGGCCGATCCCCATGATCTCGGGCGGCACGCCGCGCGCCGCGAAGCTGACGAAACGGGCCAGCGGCTTCAGGTCGTACTGCTTGACGGCCTTCTCGCTCGCGAGGATCAGCGCACCGGCGCCGTCGCTCGTCTGCGAGCTGTTGCCGGCGGTCACGCTGCCCTTGGCGGCGAACACCGCCTTCAGCTTGGCCAGGCCTTCCGGCGAGGTGTCGGCGCGCGGGCCTTCGTCGAGGCTCACGGTGCGGGTCTTCACGCCCTGCTCACCGGTCAGCAGGTTCGGAAAGCGCTCGACGATCTCGATCGGCGTGATCTCGTCCGTGAACTCTCCCGCCTTCTGCGCCTTCAGCGCGCGCATGTGCGATTCGTACGCGAACGCGTCCTGCGCCTCGCGGCTGACCTTCCATTGCGCGGCGACTTTCTCGGCCGTCAGCCCCATGCCGTAGGCGATGCCGACGTTCTCATCCTTCGCGAACACCTGCGGGTTGAACGACGGCTTGTTGCCGCCCATCGGCACCAGGCTCATCGACTCGGCACCGCCGGCGATCAGCACGTCGGCCTCGCCGACGCGGATGCGGTCGGCGGCCATCTGGATCGCCGTCACGCCCGAGGCGCAGAAGCGGTTGACCGTCACGCCGCCCACCGGGTGCGCGAAGGCCAGCGCGACCGCGATGCGGGCCATGTTCATGCCCTGCTCGCCCTCGGGGAACGAGCAGCCGATGATGGCGTCCTCGATCGCCTTCGGGTCCAGCGTCGGCACCTGGGCCATCGCGCTGCGGATCGCGGTGACCAGCAGGTCGTCGGGGCGGGTGTTCTTGAAGTACCCACGGCCCGAACGGCCGATCGGGGTGCGGGTGGCGGCGACGATGTAGGCGTCTTGCACTTGCTTGCTCATGTTGTGTTCTCCGCTCAGTTGCGAACAGGCTTGCCCGTTTGCAGCATGCCCATGATCCGTTCTTGACTCTTCGGGTGCTCCAGCAGCCCGCAGAAGTGCTTGCGCTCCAGCGCCATCAGGTACTCCTCGCTAACCAGCGAGCCGGCATCGACATCGCCGCCGCACACCACGTCGGCGATCAGCGCCGAGATGTGGAAGTCGTGCGCGCTGATGAAGCCGCCGTCACGCATGTTGACGAGCTGCGCCTTGATGGTGGCAATGGCGTTGCGGCCGGCCACCGGGAACAGCGTCTTCGCTGGTGCGCGGTAGCCGCTGTCGAACATCGCCTTCGCCTGCTGGATCGCGACGAACAGCAGCTCGTCCTTGTTCGGGACGATCACGTCGCTCCACAGCAGGTAGCCGAGCTTGCGGCTCTCGATCGCGCTGGTGCCCACCTTGGCCATCGCGGCGTTCGTGAAGCCGTCGGTCAGGAACTTCAGGATGTCGGCGTTGGCGTTCGCGGCGCTCGCCATCTCGGCCGCACGGCGCGCGATGTACGCGAGACCGCCGCCGCCCGGGATCAGGCCGACGCCCACTTCGACCAGGCCGACGTAGCTTTCCATCGCCGCGACGCGCTTGGCCGAGTACACCGACAGCTCGCAGCCGCCGCCCAGCGCGATGCCGCGGATCGCCGAGACGACCGGGACCTGCGCGTAGCGGATGCGCAGCATCGCGTCCTGCAGCTTCTTCTCTTCAGGGGCGATGCCCTTGGCGCCGCTCTTCATGAAGACCGGCATCAGCGCCTCGAGGTTGGCACCGGCCGAGAACACGTCATCCGGCGACCAGATCACCAGGCCCTTGTACTTCGCTTCGGCGATCTCGACCGCCTTCAGCAGGCCCTCGGTGACGGTCGGGCTGATCAGGTGCAGCTTCGCGGTGATGCTGGCGATCAGCACCTCGCCGTCGAGCGACCAGACGCGCACTTCCTCGTTCTTGAACTCCTGCGTGCCGGCCTTCAGCGGATCGGCCGCGCCCGAGCCGAGCACGGCCTCGGGGAAGTGCTGGCGGGCATACACCGGCAGCGTGCTGCGCGGGATGTACTTGTTCTGCGACGCGCTCCACGAGCCTTCCGGCGAGTGCACGCCCTCGCGCCCGTCGAACACCCAGGCCGGCAGCGGCGCCTTGCTCAGCGCCTTGCCGGCGTCGATGTCGGCCTTGACCCATTCGGCCACCTGCTTCCAGCCGGCGGCCTGCCACAGCTCGAACGGGCCTTGCTGCATGCCGAAGCCCCAGCGCATCGCGAAATCGACCTCGCGCRCCGAATCGGCGATGTCGGCCAGGTGCACCGCGACGTAGTGGAAGCTGTCGCGCAGGATCGCCCACAGGAACTGCGCCTGCGGGTTGGTGGATTCACGCAGCAGCTTCAGGCGCTCGGGCGCGGCCTTCTTCAGCATGCGCGCGACGATCTCGTCGGCCTTGCCACCCGCGGGCACGTAGTCAGCCTTGGCCGGGTCGAGGCGCAGGATGTCCTTGCCGACCTTCTTGTAGAAGCCGGCGCCGCTCTTCTGGCCCAGCGCGCCCTGCTCGATCAGCTTGGCCAGCACCGGCGGCGTCGCGTAGCTCGGGAAGAACGGGTCGTCGGCCAGGTTGTCCTGCAGCGTCTTCACGACGTGCGCCATCGTGTCGAGGCCGACCACGTCCGCGGTGCGGAAGGTGCCCGAGCTCGCGCGGCCCATCTTCTTGCCGGTCAGGTCATCGACCACGTCATAGGTCAGCCCGAAGTTCTCGGCTTCCTTGATCGTCGCCAGCATGCCGGCGATGCCGACGCGGTTGGCGATGAAGTTCGGCGTGTCCTTCGCGCGCACGACGCCCTTGCCGACCGCGGTGGTCACGAAGGTCTCGAGCTGGTCGAGGATCTCCGGCCGCGTCGCCGGGGTCGGGATCAGCTCCACCAGGTACATGTACCGCGGCGGGTTGAAGAAGTGGATGCCGCAGAAGCGCGGCTTGATCTCTTCGGGCAGCACGTCCGCCAGCTTGGTGATCGACAGGCCCGAGGTGTTGCTCGCGACGATCGCGTGCGGCGCAATGAAGGGCGCGATCTTCTTGTACAGGTCGAGCTTCCAGTCCATGCGCTCGGCGATGGCCTCGATGATCAGGTCGCAATCCTTCAGGAGCTCGCTGTGCTCCTCGTAGTTGGCCTGCTGGATCAGCGCGGCGTCTTCCGGGATGCCCAGCGGCGACGGCTTCAGCTTCTTCAGGCCTTCGACGGCCTTCGTGACGATGCCGTTCTTCGGGCCATCTTTTGCCGGCAGGTCGAACAGCACGACCGGCACCTTGACGTTGACCAGGTGGGCGGCGATCTGCGCGCCCATCACGCCGGCGCCGAGCACGGCGACCTTGCGGACGTTGAAGCGACTCATGTTTCTTCTCCTTTGACTTTGATTTACTCGACCCGGATCCAGGTCTGGGTGCGGCCGAACAGCGGCGCGCCGACATAGCCTCGAACTTCCAGCTTCTTGCCGCCCTCGATCGGCTTCAGGCGCAGCTTGTAGGTCTTGCCGTTGGCCGGGTCGAGGATGCTGCCCCCGTCCCACAAGCCGTCGGTGTCAGCGCTCTTCTTCGCGCCGCGGATGATCGACAGCCCGACCAGCGGCTGGCCCTTGCGGTCGTCGCTGCATTCGTCGCAGACGGCGTCCTGCTTCGCATCGGGATCCAGCAGCTTCTCGAGCTTGCCGCTGATCACGCCGTCGGTCTCGACGATGCGCACCAGCGAGCGCTCCTTCTTCGTGCTGTCGTCGATCGTCTTCCACAGCCCTGCGGGCGTGGCCTGGGCATGGGCGCCCGCCACGGCCAGCGTGGCGGCGAGTGCCAGCAGCAGTCTCTTCATCGCTTGTCTCTCCTGATTTGTTTTGTTTCGACGGGGTGCAAGGCAGAGGCTCAGAACAGCGCCTCGTCCATTTCCATCAGCGGCTTCAGGCCGGTGCGCGCGGTGCGGATCAGCGAGGCGGTCTCGGGCAGCAGCTTCGCGTAGTAGAAGCGTGCCGTCGCGAGCTTGGCCTTGTAGAACGGATCACCGCCGTCCACCTTGGCCAGCGCGACCTTCGCCATGCGGGCCCAGAAATACGCGAACACCAGGTGGCCGGCCACGCGCAGGTAGTCGACCGCGGCCGCGCCCACTTCGTCGGCGTTGCCGAAGGCCTTCATGCCCAGCTCGGTGGTCAGCTTCGTGACCTTGTCGCCCAGCTCGGCCAGCGGGTTCACGAACTCCTGCATCGCCTCGTTCGTGCCTTCTTCCTCGACGAACTCCTGCACCAGCTTGCCGAACTTCTTCAGCTTGGCGCCGTTGTCGGAGAGGATCTTGCGGCCCAGCAGGTCCAGCGACTGGATCGTGTTGGTGCCCTCGTAGATCATGTTGATGCGGGCATCGCGCACGTACTGCTCCATGCCCCATTCCTTGATGTAGCCGTGGCCGCCGAACACCTGCATGCAGTGCGAGGTCGCGATCCAGCCGTTGTCGGTGATGAAGGCCTTGATGATCGGCGTGATCAGCGCGACCAGGTCGGCGCAGTCCTTGCGCACGTCCTCATCGTCCGAGGCCAGCTCCTTGTCGAGCTGCAGCGTGGTCCACATCGCGAGCGCGCGGCCGCCTTCGGCATAGGCGCGGGCAGTCAGCAGCATCTTGCGCACGTCGGGGTGCACGATGATCGTGTCGGCCGGCTTGTCCGGGTTCTTCGGGCCCGACAGCGCGCGCATCTGGATGCGCTCCTTCGCGTAGGCCACCGCGTTCTGGTAGGCCACTTCGGTCAGCCCCAGCGACTGCATGCCGACGCCCAGGCGGGCGGCGTTCATCATCACGAACATCGCCGCCAGGCCCTTGTTCGGTTGGCCGACCAGCGTGCCGACGGCGCCTTCGAGCACCATCTGCGCGGTCGCGTTGCCGTGGATGCCCATCTTGTGCTCGAGGCCGCCGCACCAGATGCCGTTGCGCGAGCCGATCGAGCCGTCGGCATTGACGTTGAACTTCGGCACCGCGAACAGCGAGATGCCCTTCGAGCCGGCCGGTGCATCCGGCAGGCGCGCCAGCACCAGGTGGACGATGTTCTCGGCCAGGTCGTGCTCGCCGGCGGAGATGAAGATCTTGTTGCCGGTCAGCTTGTAGGTGCCGTCCGCCTGCGGTTCGGCCTTCGTGCGCAGCAGGCCCAGGTCGGTGCCGCAGTGCGGCTCGGTCAGGCACATCGTGCCGGTCCACACGCCGCTGGTCAGCTTCGGCAGGTACAGCGCCTTCTGCGCATCGGTGCCGTGCGCATGCAGCGCCTCGTAGGCGCCGTGCGACAGGCCGGGGTACATGGTCCAGGCCTGGTTGGCCGAGTTCAGCATCTCGTAGAAGCACTGGTTCACGACGTGCGGCAGGCCCTGGCCGCCGAAGGCCGGGTCGCAGCTCAGCGCCGGCCAGCCGCCTTCGACGTACTGCGCATAGGCTTCCTTGAAGCCCTTCGGCGCGGTCACTTCGTGCGTGGTCTTGTCGAGCGTGCAGCCCTCTTCGTCGCCGCTCTGGTTCAGCGGGAACACCACCTGCGATGCGAACTTGCCGCCCTCTTCGAGCACGGCGTTGATCGTGTCGAGGTCGATGTCGGCATGCGCCGGCAGGGCCTTCAGCTCGTCGACCACGTTCAGCACTTCGCTCATCAGGAACTGCATGTCACGCAACGGAGGGGTGTAC
>NZ_JBFUFQ010000124.1:0-16782 GCF_056403355.1 Rhizobacter sp. P2_H3
GGTGCAGGCGGCCGAGCTCGATGACCTCGACGCCCGCCTCGACCGCGCCGCCGACGCGCTCGGCCCCGAGGCCGGCGAGCTGCCGCCCGCGGTCAGCTTCGAGCCCGGCAGCGCAGTGCCTGCCGAGCCGCTGCTGCGCGGCGTGCGCATCGCGGTGGCGCGCGACACCGCGTTCTCGTTCCTCTACACCGCCAACCTCGCGCTGCTGCAGGCGATGGGCGCGAGCCTCGCGTTCTTCTCGCCGCTGCACGACACCGCGCCGCCGCCCTGCGATGCGGTCTGGCTGCCGGGCGGCTACCCGGAGCTGCACCTCGATGCGCTGGCCGCCAACCGCTTCATGCACGAGGCGCTGCGCGAGCTGCACGCCGCCGGCACCCCGATGCTGGCCGAGTGCGGCGGGCTGTTGCTGCTGCTGCAGGCGCTGACCGACTTGCAGGGCCGCCGCGCCGCGATGGCCGGGCTGCTGCCGGGCCACGCCGCGATGCAGACGCGCCTGGCCAGCATCGGGCTGCACGAGGCCGGGCTGCCCGAGGGCACGTTGCGCGGCCACAGCTTCCACTACTCGCGACTGGAATCGCCGATGGCCCCGCTGTGCACCACGCAGCCGATGCGCGCCGGCCGGCGCGGCGAAGCGGTGTACCGCAGCGGCCGGCTGACGGCCTCGTACTTCCACGCCTACTTCCCGTCCAACCCGCAGGCCGTCGCACGCCTGTTCACGCGATGAGCACGCCCCCAGGCCGCGTCTGGTTCGTCGGCGCCGGCCCCGGCGACCCCGAGCTGATCACCGTCAAGGGCCGCGCGTTGATCGAGCGTGCCGGCGCGATCCTGTTCGCCGGCTCGCTGGTCAACGAGGCCGCCACGCGCTGGGCGCCGCCCGGCTGCGCGATCGCCGACAGCAAGGACATGACGCTCGGGCAGATGGTCGCGTGGCTGACCGGGCAGGCCGCGCGCTGCGACACCGTCGTGCGGCTGCAGACCGGCGACCCGGCGCTGTACGGCACGCTGATCGAGCTGGTGCAGCCGCTCGACGCGGCCGGCATCCCGATCGCGGTGGTGCCGGGCGTGTCGTCGGCGATGGCCTCGGCGGCCGCAGCGGTCGAGAGCTTCACGCTGCCCGAGGTCACGCAGACGGTGATCTTCACGCGCGTCGAAGGCCGCACGCCGATGCCGCCGGGCGAATCGCTGGCCGAGCTGGCGGCGCACCGCTGCACGCTGTGCATCTTCCTGTCGATCACGCTGCTGCACCGCATCGAAGCCGGCCTGCGCGAGGCCGGCTGGGCCGAAGACGCGCCGATGCTGGTCGTGCACAAGGCGAGCTGGCCCGGCGAGGAACGCATCGTGCGCGGCACGCTGGCCACCATCAAGCAGCAGTGCCGCGAGGCCGGCATCGTCAGCCAGGCGATGGTCATCGCGAGCCCCGCGCTCGGCGCGCGCGGCTGGGCCGAGCTCACCAAGTCGAAGCTGTACGACGCCGCATTCACCCACCGCTTCCGGAAAGCGACCGCCCCATGAAAGACACCATCCTGCTGGTCGGCCACGGCTCGCGCGAGAAGAGCGGCAACGACGAGATCGAGCAGTTCGCCGCGCTCTGGCGCGCGCGCCACCCGCACTGGCGCACCGAGCTGTGCTTCATCGAGTTCGCCGAGGTCGAGGTCGAGGACGGGCTGGACCTCGCGGCGGCCGGCTCGGAGCGCGTGATCGTCGTGCCGCTGATCCTGAACGCGGCCGGCCACGTCAACGTCGAGATCCCGTCGCACATCGCGCGCGCCCGGCTGCGCCACCCCGGCGTGCGCTTCGACTACGCGCCGCACCTGGGTGTCAGCGAGCCGGTGCTCGCGATCCTGCGCCGCCAGCTGAAGCAGTGCATGCAGCAGCTGGACGTGCCCGACCCGACCGGCACCGGCGTCGTGCTGCTGGGCCGCGGCGCGTCGAACAAGGAGGCGAACGGCGAGATGGCGCGCATGACGCGCTGGCTGTTCGAGGAAGGCGACCACGAGCTGGTCGACCTGGCCTTCACCGGCATCGCCTGGCCGCGGCTGGAGCGCGTCGTGCAGCGCCAGGTGCAGCTCGGCATGCGCCAGGTCATCGTGCTGCCGTACTACCTGTTCACCGGCACGCTGATCCAGCGCATCGGGCGGCAGGTGGAGCACCTGCGCATGCAGTACCCGCAGGTGCGCTTCGCGCTCGGCACCCACTTCGGCTTCGAGCCGGAGATCGCCGGGCTGCTGGCGCAGCGCGTCGAGGCACTGCTGCAGGGCACGCTGCATGCGGTGCCGGTCAGCGCGGAGGCGGCGCTGTGGGAGGCGCACCAGCACGACCACGAGCCGCATGGGCACGAGCATGCCCACGACCATCACCATCCCCACGATCACGACCACGCGCATGAGCATGACCACGCCCAACACGGTCACTGAGCAGCTCACGCGCGCCGGCCAGGCGATCGAGCACGACAGCTTCGCGGTGATCGACCGCGAGGTCGGCCCGCACGACTACGCGCCGCACCAGTGGCCGATCGTGCGCCGCATGATCCATGCGAACGCCGATTTCGACTTCAACGGCCTCACCGCCTTCCACCCGCGCGCGGTGACGGCCGGCCTTCACGCGATCCTGTCCGGCCGCTCGCGCGTGGTGGCCGACGTCGAGATGATCTGCGTCGGCCTGTCGGCGCCGCGGCTCGCGCACTTCGGCATGCGCACGCACCAGTTCATCGCCGATGCCGACGTGATCGCGCAGGCCAGGGCCGACGACACGACGCGCGCGGTGCAGGCGATGCGCAAGGCGCACCGGCTCGGGCTGCTCGATGACGCGGTCGTCGGCATCGGCAATGCGCCGACCGCGCTGATCGAGCTGGTGCGGCTGATCCGCGACGAAGGCGCGAAGCCGGCACTGGTCGTCGGCATGCCGGTCGGCTTCGTGTCGGCGGCCGAGTCGAAGGAGCTGATGTCGCAGGTCGACGAGGTGCCGTGGATCGTGATCCGCGGCCGCAAGGGCGGCTCGACGCTGGTGGTGGCCGCGATCCACGCGCTGCTGAGCCTGGCGGAGGCCGCACAGACATGATGGAGAAGACCGTCAAGCGCGGCACCCGCACCGGTTTCACGACCGGTGCGTGCTCGGCTGCGGCCGCGCGCGCGGCGGTCCTCGGCCTGGTCGACGGCGCGGTGCCGCCGTCGGTCGAGGCGCTGCTGCCGAACGGCCAGCGCGTGCGCTTCGACGTGAACGACGGCCAGTGCGACGGCAGCGCCGCGCATGCGATGGTGATCAAGGACGCCGGCGACGACCCCGACTGCACCGACAAGGCCCACCTGACCGCCGACGTGCTGCGCCTGCCCGGCGCGGCCGGCGAGGTGGTGCTGCTCGGCGGCTTCGGTGTCGGCACCGTGACGATGGCCGGCCTCGGCCTCGCGGTCGGCGGGCCGGCGATCAACCCGGTGCCGCGCCGCAACATCGAGGAGAACGTGCGCGAGGCCGGCAGCGCGCTGCTCGCGAGCGACGGCCTGCAGGTCACGATCTCGGTGCCGCAGGGCCTGGAGATGGCGAAGAAGACGCTGAACGCGCGGCTCGGCATCCTCGGCGGCATCTCGATCCTCGGCACCACCGGCATCGTCAAGCCCTACAGCACGGCCGCCTATCGCGCGAGCGTGGTGCAGGGCGTCGAGGTCGCGGCCACCACGGGGTCGGACACCGTCGTGCTGACCACCGGCGGGCGCACCGAGAAATTCGCGATCGCCGAACTGCCCGGCCTGCCGGAGGCCTGCTTCGTGCAGATGGGCGACTTCCTGCGCTATGCGCTCGACGCCGCGATGAAGGCGAAGCTGCGCCGCGTCGTGATCGGCGGCATGGTCGGCAAGCTGACGAAGATCGCGCAGGGCGAGACCATCACGCACGCGAACCGCGCCGAGGTCGACACCGACCTGCTGGCCGCGATCGCCGCCAGCATCGGCGCACCGCCCGACGAATGCGCCGCGATCGCCGCGGCCGAGACCGCGCGCTTCGCCGCCGAGCGCATGGCGGCGCTGGGCCTGATCGATGCCTTCCACACCGCACTGGCGCGCAAGGTCGTCAGCACGGTGATGGGGCGCTACCCGAACCGCTTCCGGCTCGACGTGCTGGTCTGCGATTTCGACGGCAAGAAACTCGCTGAGGCGACTTCCCATGAATGATTCGACACACGCCTCCCACTTGCGCCCGCCGCGCTGCCGCATCGTCGGCGTGCTCGACGACGGCGCCGCGAGCCTGGGCGCTCCGGCCCTGCAGGCACTGGCCGATGCCGACCTGGTGATCGGCGCGAAGCGCACGCTGGCGCTGCTGGAATCGCGCATCCAGCCCGAGGCCGAGCGCCGCGCGATCGGCGGCCTGGCGGCCGTGGCCGAGGACATCCGCCAGGCCCAGGCCGCCGGCAAGCGCTGCGTGGTGCTGGCCACCGGCGATCCGCTGTGCCACGGCATCGCCGGCTACCTCGGCATGCAGCTGTGCCTGGACGCGATCGAGGTGCTGCCCAACCTGTCGACCATCCAGCTCGCCTGCGCCCGCGTCGGGCTGGTGTGGCAGGACCTGAAGATCGAGAGCGTCCATGCGAAGGACGCCGGCGAATGGCCCGGCCCGGGCGCCGAGCCATCGCACGGCTTGTACGCGCTCGCGCAATCGCTGCGCCGCCATGCGCGGCTGGCGGTGCTG
Source organism: Rhizobacter sp. P2_H3 (assembly GCF_056403355.1). Classification (NCBI taxonomy): domain Bacteria; kingdom Pseudomonadati; phylum Pseudomonadota; class Betaproteobacteria; order Burkholderiales; family Sphaerotilaceae; genus Rhizobacter; species Rhizobacter sp. P2_H3. Next base: position 4,675 of record NZ_JBFUFQ010000124.1, read on the forward strand.
ACCAGCCCCGACAACACGCCCGACCGCATCGCGCGGATGATGCAGGCCGAAGGCCTGACGGACGATTTCCAGATCGCGGTTGCCGAGCGGCTGCTGCAGGCCGGCGAGCGCATCGTCACCGGCCTGTCGATCGCCGAAGCGGCGCAGGCGCGCTTTGCGGATCCGAACGTCGTGCTGCTGTGGCGCCAGTCGGCGCGGGCCACGCCGGTGCGCTTCGGGCTGCCCGACGCGAGCTACGAGCAGCGCCATCCGGACAAGGGCCTGATCACGAAGCTGGAGGTGCGCGCGGTCTCGCTCGCGCGCCTGCAGCTGCGCGAGGACAGCATCGTCTGGGACATCGGCGCCGGCTCGGGCGCGGTCGGCCTGGAGGCGGCGCGGCTGTGCCCGGCGGGCCACGTCTACGCGATCGAGAAGAACGAGGACGACGTGGCGATCGCCGGCCGCAACCGCGCCGCGATGGGCGTCGGCAACCACACGCTGGTGCACGCCAAGGCGCCGCAGGCGATGGACGGCTGGGCCGACCCGGACGCGGTGTTCATCGGCGGCTCGGGCGGCGAACTGGCCGAGCTGATCGCGTTGTGCCTGCGGCGGCTGCGCGCGGGCGGGCAGCTGGTGATGAACTTCGTGACGATCGAGAACCTGGGCACGGCCACCGCGACGCTGGCCGAGCTCGGCGCCGACTGGGATGTCGTGATGCTGCAGGCGTCGCGCAGCAAGCCGATCCTGCACATGCACCGGCTCGCGGCGGAGAACCCGGTGTGGGTGGTGTGCGCACGAAAGGCTTCCACATGACGCTGGGTCGATTGATCGGCGTGAGCCTCGGCCCGGGCGATCCGGGCCTGATCACGCGCGCCGCGTGGGCGCAGCTGGCGCGCCGCGACACCGTGTGGACCTACCCGACGCGCAGCACCAAGACGCCGAGCTATGCGTTCGACATCGTCACGCGCGCCGAGCTGCCGCCGCCGGCCGAGCACCTGCCGCTGCTGTTCCCGATGACGCACGACGAGGAGAAGCTGCTGCGCAGCTGGCACCGCGCCGCCGACACCGTGCTGCCGCTGCTGCGGGCCGGGCGCGACGTGCTGTTCCTCGTCGAGGGCGATGCCAGCACCTACGCGACCTTCGGGCACCTGGCGCGCACCGTGCGGTCGAGGGACGAGCGCATCGCGGTCGACACCATCGCCGGCGTCAATGCATTCAATGCGGCCGCGGCCACGCTGGGCCGCCCGCTCGGCGAGCAGGACGACACCATCGCCGTCGTGCCTGCGGCCTACGGCGTCAGCGCGCTCGACCGCCTGCTCGGCGATTTCGACACGCTGGTGCTGATGAAGGTGAAGCCGCTGATCGAGGACCTGCTCGACTGGCTGCAGCAGCGCGAGTTGCTGGCCGACGCGGCCTTCATCGAACGCTGCGGCGCACCCGACGAACGCGTGCTGCGCGGCGCCGGGATGCTGTCGCTGCGCGGCCAGAAGGTCAGCTACCTGTCGCTGATGCTGGTGCACAACCACCTGCGCGTGCGCGGTGAACGCATCCGCGGATGCCTCAAGAAATCCAGCCCGGAGACCCTCGATGACTGACCCCCGCATCGCGATCGTCGCGATCACCAAGCACGGCGCCGCACAGGCTGCGCAACTGGCCGCGCAGCAGCCGCGGGCCCACATCGTCTGCGCCGACAAGTTCCGCACGGCCTTCGACGGCCTCGCGAACCCGCTGCGCGCCTACACCGCCGCGCTGCGCGACGAGATCGGCCCGCTGTTCGCCGCCTACGACCAGCTGATCTTCTTCGTCTCGCTCGGTGCCGTCGTGCGGCTGATCGCGCCGCACCTGAAGTCGAAGGACGAGGACCCCGGCATCACCGTCGTCGACGATGCCGGCCAGTTCGTGATCCCGGTGCTGTCGGGCCACGTCGGTGGCGCCAACGCCTGCGCCGAACAGGTGGCAGCGCTGCTCGGCGCGACCCCGGTGCTGACGACCGCCTCCGACGTCGGCAAGACCATCCCGGTCGACATCCTCGGCCGCGAGCTCGGCTGGTCGGTCGAGGCGCCGAAGCTGAACATCACCCGCGTCTCGGCCCACGTCGTCAACGGCGAGCCGATCGCCTTCGTGCAGGAAGCCGGCAGCCCCAACTGGTGGACGCGGCCGACACCGCTGCCGGCCAGCATCCACCGCTTCGAACGCTTCGAGGACGTCGACCTGGCGCGCTTCAAGGCGGTGCTATGGGTCACGCACCGCGCGATCGACGCTGCGTTGTGGCAGCAGTTGAACGAACGGCTGGTCGTCTACCGCCCGCCGGCCGCAGAGGCTGCCGCATGAGGGTCGCGCTCGGGCTCGGCTGCGACCGCGGCACGCCGGTCGAGACGCTGTCGCGCGCGGTCGGCGAGGCGCTGGACCTGGCCGGCGTCGCGCTCAGCGACGTGGCCGCGGTGGCGAGCATCACGCTGAAGTCGAACGAGCTCGGCCTGCTCGACCTGGCCGCGCAGCGCGGCTGGTCGCTGCACTTCTACGACGCCGCCGAACTGGCCGAGGTGAAGGTGCCCAACCCGTCGGAGACGGTGCGGCGCTACACCGGCACGCCATCCGTCAGCGAGGCGGCCGCGTTGCTCGCGGCGGGCGCCGCGCCGGCCAGCTCGTTGCTGGTCGAGAAACACATCCTGCGTGGCGACGACGGCCGCCACGCGACCGTCTCCGTCGCGCGCTGCAGATAACTCTCCATCCCCTTTGAAAGGAACGACATGAACCCGCAACAAGCCCTTCAACCCACCGTCTCCTTCCCCGCCACCGCCTCGCGCGGCCTGCTGCGCCAGCTCGCCGCCGGCGCGCTGCTCGGCGTCGTGATGCTGTACGGCGTCGCGTTCGCCGAGAGCCCGCTCGCGCACAACGCGGCACACGACGTGCGCCATGCCACCGGCCGTCCGTGCCACTGAGCGGGAGCCGATGATGCTGTTCCGACGCCTGGTGTGGTGTGCACTGCTGGTCGCCTTGGCGGTGGGCAGCCTGCAGTGGGTCGTGCAACGCTGGCAGGCGGTGCCGATCATCCTCGCGGCCGAGGAGTTCGAGGTGCAGAAGTCTGCCGCGCCGGCTGCCCACGAGCACACGGCAGAAGAGGCCGCCCACGCGCACCACCATGACGTGGACTGGACACCCGCCGACGGCCTCGAGCGCAGCTTCTGGACCTGGGTCGCCAACCTGCTGAATGCGTTCGCGCTCGCGCTGCTGGTGTTCGCGGCGATGGGGGCGTGGGCCTGGAAGCGCGGGCTGTCGGCTGGGGCCTGGCGACTCGCCGCGGCCGTGGCCGCGACCGGCTGGCTGAGCCTGCACCTGTGGCCCTCGCTCGGCCTGCCGGCCGAGGTGCCGGGCATGGAGGCTGCCGACCTGCGCCTGCGGCAGCTGTGGTGGCTGCTGGCCGCCGGCAGCGCGCTGTCGGCCTGCGCGCTGGTCGCGTTCGGCCGCAAGCCCTGGCGCTGGGCCGCTGCCGCGGCCTGGCTCGCGCTGCCGTTCGTGATCGGCGCGCCGCAGCTGATCGGCGACCCGCTCGGCGCGTTCAGCGGCGAGGCCCACCAGCGCCTGCAGGTGCTGGGCCGCGATTTCGTGCTTGCGACGCATGTGTCGGCCTCGCTGTTCTGGCTCTCGATGGGCGTGGTCGCCGCGCCGGTGTTCAAGCGCTGGCTTGCGCCCGTGCTCGATCGCACCTCCAGCAACGCGACGCTGCCGACCGGGAGCCTGGCATGAGCGGCAAGATCACCTTGGTCGGCATCGGCCCCGGCGCCGTCGAGCACATGACGCAGCGCGCCCGCGAGGCGATCGCCGAGGCCGATGTCGTCGTCGGCTACGTCACCTACATCAAGCTGGTCGCCGACCTGCTCGAGGGCAAGGAGGTCGTGCGCAAGGGCATGACCGAGGAGCTCGACCGGGCCGTCAGCGCGCTCGAAGCAGCCCGCGCCGGCAAGAAGGTCGCGCTGATCTCGTCGGGCGATGCCGGCGTCTACGGCATGGCCGGGCCGACCTACGAGGTGCTGTTCCAGGCCGGCTGGACGCCGGCCGACGAGGTGCAGGTCGAGGTGGTGCCCGGCGCCTCGGCGATCAACGCCTGCGCGGCCCGCGTCGGCGCGCCGCTGACGCACGACTTCTGCTCGATCTCGCTGAGCGACCTGCTGACGCCGTGGCCGGTGATCGCGCGCCGGCTCGATGCCGCCGCGCAGGCCGACTTCGTCGTCGCGCTCTACAACCCGAAGAGCGGCCGCCGCACGCGGCAGATCGTCGAGGCGCAGCGGCTGTTCCTGCGCCACCGCCGGCCCGACACGCCGGTGGCCGTCGTCAAGAGCGCGTACCGGCGCCGCGAGCGCATCGAGTTCACGACGCTCGACACGATGGCCGACAGCGAGATCGGCATGCTCAGCACGGTGCTGATCGGCAACAGTCACACCTTCGTGCGCGACGGGCTGATGGTCACGCCGCGCGGCTACGCGAACAAGTACGACATCGAGCAAGGCGGCGAGACGCGCGACGGCGAACGCGCCGGCCGCTCGCTGAGCACCGGCTTGCTCGGCTGGCTCGAAACACTGCACGCGCAGCTCGCCGAGGGCCACACCCTCGCCGACCTGGCGCGGCTGCACGGGCTGCCGGCCGACTACCTCGCGGCGACGCTGGCCGAGCCGGTCGAGATCGCCGCCGGCAGCACGAGCAACGACGAGGGGGAGGGCTGAGACCCGCGCGGAGGCGAGCCGATGGCCCCCGCGCGGCAGCCACGACCAGGCGAACACCACGCGTGGCATCTGCGGGAATGCGGATGCAGCGCAGCGACGAGCTTTCAACGATGCCACAGCGCAAGCTGCCCCCCGCCCTGGCCGCCACGGCCCTGGCGATGAACTTGTTCACCCCTGCCCCGGCCGCGGCCGAGGACAGCCCTGCCGCCCTGGCCCCCGTGATCATCATCGGCCGCGGCCAGGACCTGATCGGCGTTGCCGATTCGGCCACCGAAGGCAAGGTCAGCGCCCAGCAGCTGACGAACCGGCCGCTGCTGCGCCCGGCCGAGGTGCTGGAGACGGTGCCCGGCATGACCGTCACGCAGCACAGCGGCGACGGCAAGGCCAACCAGTACTTCCTGCGCGGCTTCAACCTCGACCACGGCAGCGACTTCGCGAGCTTCGTCAATGGCATGCCGGTCAACATGGCGAGCCATGCGCACGGCCAGGGCTACATGGACCTCAACTTCCTGATCCCCGAGCTGATCGGCGCGATGCGCTACCGCAAGGGCGTCTACGCGGCCGAGGACGGCGATTTCGCGACCACCGGCTCGGCGCGCATCGACTACCAGCGCGCGCTGCCGGCGCCGATGGTCGACCTGAGCGTCGGCGCGCACGACTTCCGCCGCGTGCTCGCCGGGGGCAGCCGGCCACTCGGCCAGGACAAGGACAGCGGCCCGACCTTGCTGGCCGCCTTCGAGGCCGCGACCAACGACGGCCCGTGGCAGCAGCCGGAGCGGCTGCGCAAGGTCAACGGCGTGCTGCGCCTGTCCGAGGGCACGGCGCGCGACGGCCATGCACTGACCGCGATGGCGTACCACGCCGAATGGAACGCCACCGAGCACGTGCCCGAGCGCGCGATCAGCTCCGGCGAGATCGACCGCTTCGGCGAGCTGATGCCGGGCGACGGCGGGCGCACGCACCGCCACAGCCTGTCGGGCGACTGGGCCGGCAGCGACGGCAGCACTCGCACGCAGGTCAGCGCCTACGTGATCGACTACGGGCTGAACCTGTTCTCGAACCCGTCCGGCACCATCAACGGCCCGCAGGGCGACCAGCATGAGCAGGCCGACGAGCGCACCGTGTGGGGCGGCCAGGTGGCGCGCCACTGGGCGATCGCTCCGGCCGGCCGCGAGACCGAGCTGACGCTGGGCGCGCAGCTGCGCCACGACCGCATCGCCACGCTGGGCCTGTACGACACGGTGAACCGCGAACGGACCGGCACCGTGCGCGAGGACCGCGTGCGCGAGACGCTGCTGGGCCTCTACACCGAGGCGCGCACGCAATGGCAGCCGTGGCTGCGCAGCGACCTGGGCCTGCGCGTCGACACCGTGCGCGCGAACGTGACGCCGACCGGTGGCGCCGACAACTTCCAGAACGGCGGCAGCGCCCGCGCCCATCAATACAGCCCGAAGCTGGGGCTGGCCTTCGGCCCGTTCGGCGAGGCCCTGCGCACCGAGCTGTATGCGAACTGGGGCCGCGGCTTCCACAGCAACGACGTGCGCGGCGTGACCGCGGCCGTCGACCCGGTGCCGGCGCTGGTGCGTGCCACCGGCAGTGAAGTCGGACTGCGCGCGGTGCCGCTGTCGGGCTGGAACACCAGCCTGTCGCTGTGGCAGGTGAAGCTGGCCTCCGAGCTGGTGTTCGTCGGCGACGCGGGCGTGACCGAGCCGAAGGGGGCCTCGAAGCGCGTCGGCGTCGAGTGGTCGAACGACTGGCAGGTCAACCGCTGGCTGCTGGATGCCGACGTGGCCTGGTCGCGTGCGCGCTTCGAGCAGGAGGCGGAGCCGGGCAGCGGTACCCACGTGCCGAACGCGATCCCGCGCTCGGCCTCGTTCGCGCTGGCCGCCGACGACCACGGCGCGTGGTTCGGTGGATTGCGCTGGCGCTACATCGGCAGCTATGCGCTGGAGGAGACCGGCACGCAGCGTTCGTCGTCGCTGTGGACCGCGAACCTGAAGGCCGGCTGGCGCGCCGGCCCGTCGCTGCAGTTCACGCTCGACGTGCTGAACCTGTTCGATCGCGAAGCGAACGACATCGAGTACTGGGGTGCTGCCTGCTCGAAGGCCGACGGCCCGGCCTGCAACGGCGGCGCCGGCATCGACGGCCGGCTCGTGCACCCGATGGAGCCGCGCACGCTGCGCGTCTCGATGCGAGCCACCTTCTGACGACCCACCGAGGAGCGCAAGCCCATGACTGACGAAGTGATCAAGCCCAAGATCGGCGACTACCGCCGCCACCTGCTGATCTGCACCGGCCCGCGCTGCACCCAGCAGGGCGAATCGCAGGCCCTGTTCGACAGCCTGGGCGACAAGTTCAAGGCCGCAGGGCTGCACGAGGGCGAACTGCGCGTGAAGCGCAGCCGCGTCAGCTGCTTCGCCGCCTGCAAGGGCGGCCCGGTGATGTGCGTGCAGCCCGACGGCACCTGGTACTACAACGTGACGCCGGCCAACATGGACCGCATCATCGAGCAGCACCTGGTCGGCGGGCAGCCCGTCGAGGACCTGGTGTTCCACCAGGGCCCGACCGGCTGAGTCAGAAGCCTTCCTCGACCAGTTCGGCCGCGCGAATCAGCGCGCGCGCCTTGGCCTCGGTTTCCTTCCATTCGAGCTCGGGCACCGAATCGGCGACCACGCCGGCCGCGGCCTGCACGTACAGCGTGTTGTCCTTCACGATGCCGGTGCGGATCGCGATCGCCACGTCCATGTCGCCGGCAAAGCTCAGGTAGCCGCAGGCGCCGCCGTAGATGCCGCGCTTGACCGGCTCGAGCTCGTCGATGATCTCCATCGCGCGCACCTTGGGCGCGCCGGTCAGCGTGCCGGCCGGGAAGGTCGCGCGCAGCACGTCGAGGCTGGTCATGCCGTCCTTCAGCAGGCCCTCGACGTTGCTGACGATGTGCATCACGTGCGAATAGCGCTCGACCGTGAAGGCCTCGGTCACCTTCACGGTGCCGGTCTTCGCGATGCGGCCGATGTCGTTGCGCGCCAGGTCGATCAGCATCACGTGCTCGGCGCGCTCCTTCGGGTCGGCGCTCAGCTCGGCCTCGAGCGCCTTGTCCTGCGCCGGCGTCGCGCCGCGCGGGCGGGTGCCGGCGAGCGGGCGGATCGTGACCTTCTCGCCCTCGGGCGTGGTCTCCTGGCGCACCAGGATCTCGGGCGAGGCGCCGACGATCTGGAAATCGCCCATGTCGTAGAAGTACATGTACGGCGACGGGTTCAGCGAGCGCAGCGCGCGGTACAGGCTGAGCGGCGATTCGGTGTAGCGCTTCTTCAGCCGCTGGCCGACCTGCACCTGCATCATGTCGCCGGCCGCGATGTATTCCTTGGCCTTCAGCACCGCGGCGAGGTAGTCCTCCTTCGCGAACTCGCGCTCCACCGCGTGCGAGGTGCCGCGCCGCACCGGCGGCGCGGTGACGCTGTACTTCAGCTTGTCGCCGAGTTCGGCCAGCCGCCGCTTCGCCTTGAAGAAGGCCTCCGGCTGGCCCGGGTCGGCATAGACGATCAGGTAGAGCCGGCCCGACAGGTTGTCGATGACGGCCAGCTCCTCGCATTGCAGCAGCAGGATGTCGGGCGTGTCGAGGCCGCCGGGCAGCTCGGTCTTCGCGAGCTTGTGCTCGATGAAGCGCACCGCGTCGTAGCCGAAGTAGCCGGCCAGGCCGCCGCAGAAGCGCGGCAGCCCGGGCCGCAGCGCGACCTTGAAGCGCTTCTGGTAGCTGGCGATGAAATCGAGCGGATTGCCTTCGTGCGTCTCGACGACCTGGCCGTCGGTGACGACCTCGGTGCGAAAGCCGGTGGCGCGCAGCTGCGTGCGCGCCGGCAGGCCGATGAACGAATAGCGGCCGAAGCGTTCGCCGCCGACCACCGATTCGAGCAGGAAGCTGTGCTTGCCGCTGCCGGTGCCGTAGGCGAGCTTCAGGTAGAGCGACAGCGGGGTCTCGAGATCGGCGAATGCTTCGGCGATCAGCGGGATGCGGTTGAAGCCCTGCGAGGCGAGGCTCTTGAATTCAAGTTCGGTGATCACGTTCGAGGGCCCTCCACGGCCCGGCGCGGCGCCCGGGGGCCGGCCTGGTGACTGCATTCTTCGGGTGGCACGCGGCGCGCGATGTGCGGCGGGCGCGGCGGCCTATGGAGCCGGAGGGCGGGGACTGCAAGAGCCCCGGGCCCGCGGCAAGCAAACGCGGATCAGGCCCGCCAGGGCCAGGCTCCCCGGTCGTTCGACCCCTTGGTTTGCTTGCGTGCGATGAACATCGAAAAAGTGTAGCAGGCTTGGCATTCCATCCCGGAGGGCGATGGTTCGTCCGTGAAATCATGAATGGACCCACCCTTGTCACTGTCAGACACTCCTGCGTTGCCCTGAGCGCCCCATACTGGGGTGTCGGGCTCACGATGACAACGAGATGGAGACTGCCGTGATTCGTCGAACCTTCCTGCTGGCCGTGACGGCCGCTGCCCTGTCGGCACCTCTGCTGGCGCAGGCCCAGGCCCAACCCCAGGCCATCGAACTGGCAGGCGTGCGCTACGAACCCACCGCGCAGGTGGGCAACACCAGGCTGGTGCTCAACGGCGCCGGCATCCGCTACAAGGCGATCTTCAAGGTCTACACCGCCGGCCTGTACCTGACGGCCAAGGCCACCACGCCCGAGGCGGTGCTCGCGACGCCGGGCCCGCGCCGCATGCACATCACGATGCTGCGCGACATCGACGCGAACGAGCTCGGCAAGCTGTTCACGCGCGGCATGGAGCAGAACACCACGCGCGACGACTTCATGAAGTCGATCGCCGGCACGCTGAAGCTGAGCGAAGTGTTCTCGGCGAAGAAGAAGCTGGTCGCCGGCGACTCGTTCTTCGTCGACTGGACCCCGGGCCAGGGCACGGTGATCGTCGTCAACGGCAAGCCGGCCAACGAGCCGATCAAGGAACCCGAGTTCTATTCGTCGCTGCTGAAGATCTGGCTCGGCCACTCGCCGGCCGACTCGGCGCTGAAGGACGCTCTGCTGGGCAAGCAGGCGACCGGCAACGGCGCCGGTGCAGGCAACAACTAGCCGATCACCAGCTGGTCAATCCGGTCGATGAACCCGTCGGCATCGACCTCGCGCACCGGCTGGCCGTGGTTGTAGCCATAGCTCACGAGGATCACCGGACAGCCGGCGGCGCGCGCCGCCTGCGCGTCGTTGGCCGAATCGCCGAGCATCAGCACGCGTGACGGCGCCACGCCGAGCGCCTTGCAGGTTTCCAGCAGCGGCAGCGGGTGCGGCTTCTTCTGCGCGAACGCATCGCCACCGAAGACATGCCTGAAGAAGCCTGACAGCTGCTTCTTCTCGAGCAGCGCCTGCGCGAAAGCCGTCGGCTTGTTCGTCAGGCACGCGAGCGGGATGCCGGCCTCGCGCAAACGCTGCAGGCCTTCCTGCACGCCGGGATACAGCCGGGCATGGTCGCCGTTGATGCGCGTGTAGTGCCGCTGGTAGCTGGCCCAGGCCTCGCCTTGGCGATCGTCCGCGCCACCGGTCTCGGCCAGCGTGCAACGGATCAGGTGCTCGGAGCCCTTGCCGACCGTGTGCTCGACGAAGCCGCGGCCGACCGGCGGCAGCGCCAGGTCGGCCAGCATCGCGTTCAGCGCAGCGACGAAGTCGTCGAGCGTGTCGACCATCGTGCCGTCGAGGTCGATGACGGCGGCGTGCCAGGGGGCGCGGTCGAACGCGTGGGAACTCACGAATGCAGTCACGAATGCGGCATGGGGTCGAAAGACCGGATCATGCCGCACCCGTGGCTTACTTCGCGGCGGCCGTGGCCTTCATCAGTTCGCCGTTCAGGTCACCGTCCAGCGACCAGCTGAAGATGCCGCCCAGTCCCTTGGACTTCAGGTAGTTGATCTTCGTCTGGATCACTTCCGGCGTGTCGTAGCTCCAGAAGTTCGTGCCGTCGAACTTGTAGCTCTGCTTCGTGATCGGGTGCACGTACACCGTGCCCGCGGCGCTCTTCAGGACCTTGTAGTCCTCGATGCCCGCCTCGTAGGTGCCACGCGCCGGCGCCGTGGCCTTCTGGTACAGCCCGTTGTTGACGTTCGCCACGCCCGTCCAGCCGCGGCCGTAGAACGGAATGCCGAGGTTGATCTTGTTCGCCGGCATGCCCGATTGCAGCAGGATGCCCACCGCCTCGTCGATGTTGTAGTACGACGCGACGCTGCGCACGCCCGGCTTCAGCGGGTCGTAGTAGTTCGGCCCCGACGGATCCGGATAGAGGTTCGACTGGAAGTCGGTCGGGCCCTGCGGCTCGAACCCACCGTGGAAGTCGTAGCTCATCAGGTTGACCCAGTCCATGTACTGGCCGTACTGGCCGGGCTCGGTCGCGTCGATCTTGTCCTTGCCCGAGCCGAGCGCGGCGGTCAGCAGGTAGTGCTTGCCGTTCACCGCATCGAGCTGGGCACGGAACTCCTTCATCAGCAGCGTGAAGTTGTGGCGGTCGGCCGCGCTCACGGTGTTGTACGGCTGGCCGATCACGGCCGGGAATTCCCAGTCGATGTCGATGCCGTCGAACACGCCGGCCAGCACGCCGTCGCCGCCCCTGCCGCTGTACGCCGGCAGGTTGCCCTTGATGTAGATGTTCAGGCAGGAGCTCACCAGCTGCTTGCGCAGCGCATCGGTCTGCGACGCGGCGGAGAACCACTTCGACCACGTCCAGCCGCCGAGCGAGATCAGCACCTTCAGGTTCGGGTACTTGGCCTTCAGCCCCTTCAGTTCGTTGAAGGAACCGGCCAGCTTCGAATCCCAGGTCGGCGCGGCACCGACCAGGCGCAGCGGCGTGCGGCCGTAGTCGGCCCAGGCGTCGCCGCCGGTGCCGGCGCTTGGATCGTTCGGGTTCGTCGCGCCCGGCTCGAGCTTGTCGATGCCCTGCGCACACTCGTAGCCGCCGTTCTTCTGGTAGATGTTCGCGAACGCGTAGTTGACGAAGGTCAGCGCGTTGGCCGAGCCCGACGAGATGATGTCGGCGACTTCATAGCCGCGGCCGTACACGCCCCACTGCGTGAAGTAGGAACCGACCTGGCGACCGCCGGGCGCCGGGGCCGGCGCGGGGGCCGGTGCAGGCGCGGGTGCGGGTGCCGGGGCCGGCGACGGCGCGGGGGCCGGTGCGGGAGCAGGAGACGGCGCAGGCGCCGGTGCGGGAGCCGGTGCCGGGGCGGTCGAGCAATTGCCGACGGCCGTCCACGGCTGGCCGCTGCCGGCSGGGCCGCTGCTGGTGGCCGGGTTGTTGTTCTGCGTCCAGTAGTTGGCCTTGTAGTTCACGCCGTTGTAGCTGACGGTCGCGCCGCCGGTGTAGGCGGTGGCAGCCACCCAGGCGAGGTAGCAGGTGCCGCCCGGGTTCGGCGGGGGCGC
>NZ_JBFUFQ010000125.1:0-16596 GCF_056403355.1 Rhizobacter sp. P2_H3
TCGCTGCCCACCGCGGCGCAACGCTTCGAGGCCTTGCTGGCCGCCGCCCCGCACGGCTTGTCGCGCGCACGCTGGGCGCGTGCCGAAGGCATCACACCGCAGGCCGCGGCCGATGCGCCCGACTGGGCCCTCGGCCCCACGCAACGCGCCGCCGCACGCAGCGCGGTGATCGACACGCTGCGCCGCTTCCACGCCAGCGACCCCGACGTGCCCGGCCCCGATGCCGCCCGGCTGCGCCGCCTCGCCTGCCCGCGCCTGCCGCCGCCACCGTGGAGCGCGCTGCTCGCCGAGCTGYAGGCCGAGGGCGTCGTCACGGTGCGCGGTGCGTTCGTGCACCTGCCCGAGCACGCGCTGCGCCTGTCGGCCGCCGACGAACGCATCGCGCAGAAGGTGGCGCCGCTGCTCGCGGCCGCCGGCTTCGACGGCAGCTGGGTGCGCGACCTCGCCCGCGACACGCGCGAGGGCGAGGTGCTGATGCGCACGACGCTCGCGCGGCTGGCGCAGCGCGGCGAGTTGCACCAGGTCGCGAAGGACCTGTACTGCGCGCCGGCCACGATGGCGCAGCTGGCCGCCCACGTGCGCAGCGTCGCCGCGGGCGCTGCCGACGGCGCCGTCACGGCCGCGCGCTTTCGCGACGCCACCGGCCTCGGCCGCAAGCGCGCGATCCAGATCCTCGAATACTTCGACCGCATCGGGCTGCTGCGCCGCGTCGGCGACGAGCACCGGTTGCGCAGCGACACCGCGTTGTTCACGGGCCCTGCGATGACGATGCGCTGAAGGAACCGAGGAGGGGAAGCGTCCCCGGTGGGACGGCCGGGCTTCAAACCCGGTGGGTGGCGCCATGCGCCGCCGGGTGGGTTCGACTCCCATTCCCCTCCGCCCGCCTGCGGCGAATCCAGGGCTTAATCACCGCATGCATCGCGGAGAAAACCTCTACATCTGGCAGGCAAGTGACTGGCCCCAGTGGCGCCATGACCTGTCTGTGCTCGCCCAGCCATTGGCGGATATCAGCCGTGGCCAGGGAGTTCTTCTCGGCCACCTGGCCGATGTCGGGCCGGCGCTGCGCGACCAGGTCAATCTGGCCGCGCTGACCGACGACGTGCTCAAGACCAGCGAGATCGAGGGCGAGGTGCTGGACGTCGCCTCGGTCCGCTCGTCGATCGCCCGCCGGCTCGGCATGGACATCGGCGCACTGGCGCCGGTGGACCGGCATGTGGAAGGCGTCGTCGAGATGGTGCTCGATGCGACCTCGCGCAGCGCCGAGCCCCTGACCGTCGAGCGGCTGTTCGGCTGGCATGCGGCGCTGTTTCCGACCGGGTACTCCGGCATGAGCAGGATCAGTGTGGGCCAATGGCGCGACGATGCGAGCGGACCGATGCAGGTCGTCTCCGGCCAAGCGAATCGCCACAAGGTGCATTTCCAGGCGCCCCCGGCGGCGTCGCTTCCCGCCGAGATGGCGCGCTTCCTCGCCTGGGCCAACGCTGACACCGGCGAGCCCGCGCTGATCAAGGCGGGCCTCGCCCACCTGTGGTTCGTGACGCTGCATCCGTTCGACGACGGCAACGGCCGCATCGCGCGCGCCGTGGGCGACCTGTTCCTCGCCCGTGCGGACGRCAGCGGACAACGCTTCTACAGCCTGTCGGCGCAGATCCAGCGCGAGCGCAAGGACTACTACGACATCCTCGAACGCACGCAGAAGGGCTCGATGGATGCCACCGGCTGGCTGGCCTGGTTTCTCGGCACGCTGGGCCGGGCCGTCGCCACGGCGCAGGTCACGCTCGACGGCGTGCTGGGCAAGGCGCGGTTCTGGCAACAGTGGGCCGGCACGCCGATGAACGAGCGCCAGGTGAAGCTGCTCAACCGCCTGCTCGACGAGTTCGACGGCAAGCTCACCAGCAGCAAATGGGCAGCCATCGCCAAGTGCTCGGCGGATACCGCGTTGCGGGACATCGCGCAGTTGCTGGCCCTGGGCGTGCTGCGCAAGTCGGCCGCGGGCGGGCGCAGCACCGCGTACGAGCTGGCCGACCCCGTTCGCTGACGCGATGCGAGTGGCCTTTGTACCGAACCGCATGGGCTTGACCTGACGGGAACGCAGGGCCGGACTCATCCGCAATGGAGACGATGCACGCCCCGCACGGCCTCGGTAACGTCGCGGCAGTCCAATGCAATCGTCCGGAGGAGGAGTCCCATGAAACGCCATGCGAGCGCAGCATTCATCCTGTTGGCGGTGGCCGGCTGCTCGACGATCAAGCCGCCCACGGCCTCGTTCTCGGCGCTGGATACGGCAGAACGCACCGCCGACAACTCGAAGAATGCAAAGGCCGCGCTCGACGACGACTTCCAGCGCGCACTCGAGCTCTGCGATGAAAAGATGATCGGCATGCGCGACTCGTTCTATGGATCAGGCAAGACCCAGATCGTCATCGCGTCCGTCGGCATCATCGCGGGGTCGATCGTCGTTCCAGCGCTGGCCGCGCAGGCCGCGGCCGCCAAGTCCGCGATCGCCGGGTGGGGCGGGGTCTCCGGTGCCGCCAACGCAGCCCAGTACACGTTGCAGCAGAACGGCGTCTCGGCCTCGCGCCTCGGCTCCGTCTACGAAGCGACCCGCACCGAGATCCGGGAGGCCTCCGAGGCCTACAGCAAGGCGACCAAGAATGTCGACCGCGTCGTCGCCGTCAACAAGCTCTCCATCGCCTGCCGGTTTCCGCAGCTGCCGGCGGCCGACGCCGCATCGGCACCGAAACCGGCTTGATCGCGGACGCCTACAACCACGTCACCACGCACGGCGCGCTCGGCACCTCCACCGACCACTGCGCCTCGTAGCAGCTGCCCAGCTCCAGCAGCCACGCCGGCAGCTCGCCATCGACGCTCGCCGCCAGCCGCGCATGCGTCGCGCGCGCCTCGCCGCTGCGGCCTTGCGCGTGCGACAGCCGCGCCGACACCGCCAACCCGGCCGGGTGCTCGTCGAGCCAGGTCTCCAGACCGCGCAGCAACTCCACCGCCTCGCCCGAGCGGCCCTGCTCGATGCACAGCCACGCGCCATCCAGCCGCGAATGCGCATTCCACCAGCCGAGCGGCGTCACGTCGCGCGCCTTGCGCAGCAGCGCGATCGCGCGCTCGCGGTCGCCGCGCGCCAGCGCCAGCTGCGCCTGGCTGTGCCACAGCGCGCCCTGCAGGTTGCGGTCGCGCGCCAGCTTCGTCAGCGATGCGATGCGCCCGCAGGCCTCGTCCGCCGCGTCGAGCTGCCCGTCGTGGATCAGCGCACCAGCCAGCAGCGGCAGCACGAAATGCAGTTGCATCTCCTGCCCCTTCGCAGCCGCCTCTTCCGCCGCCTGCGACAGCCGCCACGCCGCCTCGCCCGCCTGCCCGATCGCCAGCGCGTAGTGCGCCCGGCCGATCAGCCGGAAGCCCTCGTTGCGCGGCCCGTCGCCGGTGTCCAAAGATTCCAGGATCGACAGCACGCGCGCCAGGCTGGTCGGCTTGCGCAGCTGCCGGTACACGCCGCACAGCAGCATCGCCGACACCGCCGAATCGGTCGGCACCTGCAGGCTGCGCGAGATCGCCAGGCCCGCCTCGCCATGCTCCTCGGCCATGCGGAAATGACCCAGGCTCGCACTCGAATTGGCCACGTTGCATTCGGCCCGCGCCTGGCCGACCAGCACACCATGGTCGCGGTACAGCGACGCCGAGCGCCGCGCATGGTTCCAGGCCTGCACCATGCTGCCGGTCTCGCCCTCGATCACCATGCGCAGCGACAGGATGCGCAACTGGTCGAACACGCTGCCGCTGCCGTTGCACAGCATCTCGGCCCGGTCCACCAAGGCCGAGGCGACGGTGAAATCGAATTCGTTGATCGCGATGCCGGCCCGCAGCAGCGTGGTCGCCACCACCGATTCGCGCGCCGCCTTGCCCGGCGCGCTGTGCAGCGCTTCCTCGAGGTGGAGCTTGGCCTTGTCGTTGACGCGCCGGCGCACATGGGCCTGCGCCAGCTCGAAGTGCACCGCGGCCTCGGCCGCCTGGTTCGGCTCCTCGCGCAGGCGCGCCAGCAGCACGTCGCCGAGTTCGAAGGCGGCGCTGTCGTCCATCGCCACCAGCGCGCGCAGGCGCTCCACTTGCGCGCCGAGGTGCGCCGGCTCGAGGCGCAGCACCTGGTCGAGCAGCTCCAGCGCGAGCGTCCATTTCTGTTCGGCGATCGCCTGCAGCGCGCGGCCCAGCACGCTGTCGCCGGCATCCGGATGCAGCTCGGCCGCCGCTTCGCCAGGGAAGAAGCGCGCCTCCAGCCAGCGCACCAGGTTGCGGCCGAGGTTCGGCAGGCCGGTGGCGGCGAGCATCGTGCTGTCGGTGCGGCCCTCGCCGACCAGCGTGCAGCGCAGCTCGAAGCGCAGCGGCCCGCCGTGCACCTCGACGCGCGCCACGTGGCGCACCGCGAGCAGCCGCGCCAGGTCGTCGGCGCGGTCGGCGAAGGCGGATTCCTTCGGCACCGCCTGCAGCGCGTTCAGCAGCGACGGGATCGAGCTCACCTGCATGCGCGGGTGCGCGCCGAGGTCGCGCACCACCAGCGACAACAGCCCGAGCTCCAGCCAGTCGAGGTCGCCGCTGCCGGTCCGGTTCTCGAACGGCAGCAGCGCGAGCGAGACCGGCGCCGACAAGGGCGCCGCCACCGGCACGACGGCCGAACCGGATGACGGCAGCGGGTCCGGCTGCGCCTGTGGCACCGCCGCGGGCAACACCGCCGGCACCATCGGCGGCGCCACCTTCTCGCGCACCTGCCCCATGAAGCGGTAGCCGGTGCGGTGCACGGTCTTGATCAGTTCGCCGGTCTCGCCGTCGTCGCCGATCACCTTGCGGATCTTCATCACCGCGCGCGCGATCACGCTGGCGGTGACGAAATCGAAGGACCACAGCTTGTCGAGCAGCTCGTCCTTGCTGACGATGCGCCCGCGGTGCCGGATCAGGTAGACCAGCAGCTCGAACGGCCGCGGCTCCATCGCTTGTTGTGCGCCGGCCAGCAGCACCTCGCGCGTCGCGACGCGGACTTCGCACTGGCCGAAAACGAACACCTCGTTGTCCATCAACTCCCTCGCGACTCCGGTGCCGACACCGGTACGTGCCGGTGTCTTGATGCCTCCCCATTCTGCCGGCAGGCCGTCATACGCCTGTTTCAACTCGTCACCGTTACGCCTGTTGCGCTCGGTTGCGTCCGCATTTTCACCTCGTACGAGCACACATTGGTCAAACCTCCGTCAATTCTCCTGAGAGCGATTTCAACAGAATCGCGCCCCGAAGCCCCCCGCAACCAGCCATCCAACCGAGAGCACCATGCGATCCCACCTCCTGGCCCTCTGTGTCGCAGCACTCGCTGCGGCCTGCAATGGCGACTCGAGTGAATCGACGCCCGCGGCCGCTGCGCCGCCCACCGGCAGCAACGGCAACGGCAACGCCGTGGTCGTGCCCGCCGACACCGACCCCCATGCGCAGATCGCCGCCGTGACGATCAAGGCCGTGACGCCGGGCGATGTCGCCGGCCCCGGCTGCAGCGCCGCCTCGAAGCCACGCCGGCTGACGCGCGACCAGGTGGTCAACGCGCTGACCGACGTCACCACCGCGCTCACCGGCGATGCCACGCTCGCCGCGAGCGTCGGGCCGCTGGTGCGCGACACCACGCAGTTCCCGCCCGACGTGCTGGTCGACCCGAGTACATCTCGTCACAAGGGTTACGAGCGCCTGGACACCGGCGTGAACCTGCGCCAGGTGACCGCGCTGCACGACACCGCCGAGACGCTGGCGAAGTCGATGACGGCCGACGCCAACCGCCTGAACACGCTGCTGGGCAGCTGCACCGGCACCGCCGATGCCTGCGTCACCAGCTTCATCCGCAAGGCCGGCCGGCTGCTGTTCCGCCAGCCGCTGACCGATGCCGAGGTGAACGTGTACCGCACCGCCGCCGGCAACGCCGCGACGCAGGCCTCGGTGGCCAAGGTGCTCGGCACGATGATCGCGTCGCCGAAGTTCTACTTCGTCGTCGAGAAGGGGCAGGCCGCCACCGATGCGAACGCAACGTGCGTGTCGCTCACCGCGCACGAGCAGGCCACCCGGCTCGCGCTGCACTTCTGGAACTCGGTGCCCGACGCCACGCTGAACACGCTGGCCGATGACGGCTCGCTGCTGAAGCCGGCCGTCTACACCGCGCAGATCCAGCGCCTGATGGCCGACAGCCGCTCCGACCGCGCGATGCGCGATTTCTTCGGCGGCTGGTTCCGCCTGCAGGAGCTGGTGGCGCTGGACGGCAAGGTCGGCGATCCGAAGTTCGACGCCTTCGCCGGCAGCTTCAAGCCGCTGCCGACCTCGCGCGATGCGGCCGTGAACGAGGTGCTGGACATGGTCTCGTACCTGGCGGCGCGCAATGCCTCGCTGCAGCAGGTGCTGACCGACCGCCACTCGTACGCGAAGACGGCCGACATCGCCTCGCTCTACAAGACCGCGGTGTGGGACGGCAAGTCCGCGCCGCCGCTCTTCACCGAAGCCTCGCGCGTGGGCCTGCTCACCCGTATCGGCTACATCGCCCAGGGCTCGACCGACACGACGCTGCCGATCTCGCGCGGCAGCCGCGTGCTGTTCGGGCTGACCTGCGAGGCGATGCCGACGCCGGCGATGGACCAATCGAACTCGAAGGCGGATCTCACGGGCGTGCTGACCACTCGTCAGCGCGTCGAACGTGTCACCGAGATGGAGGGCACCTCGTGCATCGGCTGCCACAAGACGCAGATGAACCCATGGGGCTTCGCCTTCGAGGGCTTCGATTCGCTGGGCCGCGCGCGCAGCACCGAACGCGTGCTCGATGACAAGGGCGGGCTGCTCGGCGAGAAGCCGATCGACACCGCCGCGCTGGTGCGGCTGGCCGACGGCTCGTCGCGCGCCGTCGCGTCGCCGGCGGCCACGCAGCAGTACATCCTCGACAGCGGCCAGTTCGAGCGCTGCTTCGCACGCAACTACGTCCGCTACAGCTTCGGCCGTCCCGAGACCGCCGCCGACGGCGCACTGATCGAAGCACTGCGCGTGCAGGCCGCCAACGGCGCCAACCTGCGCAGCCTGTTCGCATCCGTCGCGCTGCGTACCGAGTTCACCACGATCCAGAGGGCGCAATGAAACCCGCATTCAACCCCTTGTCACGCCGGCAGTTCCTGCTCGGCGCCGGCGGCACCGCACTCGCGCTGCCCTTGCTGCCTTCGCTGCTGCCGCGCGAGGCGCGCGCCGCCACCGAGGCAGCCGCCTCGGCCGAGCGCTTCTTCGTGCACACCACCACCTGGCACGGCGTGTTCCAGAGCCAGTTCTTCGGGCCGCTGCTCGACCAGGCGCCTGCGGCGACGCAGAGCTATGGCGGCATCACGATCCGCCAGGCCCAGCTCGCCGCGGCCGCCAAGGCCTCGGGCGACATGACGGTGATCAGCGACATCCTGCAGGCCAAGAGCTCGAAGCTGACGGCGCGCATGGTGTCGAAGATGAACATCATCAACGGCCTCGACTTCGCGGTCGGCAGCGGCCACAACCGCGGCGGCACGCTGGGCGGCGACGCCACCAACCCGACCATCGACCAGGTGCTGGGCAGCGCGAGCAGCTTCTACCCGACCGCGGTGCTGCAGCCGGCGATCGTGCGCAACCTGGTGTCGCTGTCGAAATCCGGCACCGCCACCGTGCAGACCACGCCGACCGCCGAGAGCAACGTCAAGCTGTTCGATCGCCTCTTCAAGAACGCGAGCGGCGGCGGCACCACGACCCCGGCACCGACCGACAAGACGGTGCTGGTCGACCGCGTGAAGGAACACGCCGACCTGGTGATGGCCGATGCCTCGTGCTCGGCCGACTGCAAGTCGCGGCTCGGCGACTACCTCGACCTGCTGAACCAGGTCGAAGGCAAGCTCGCGCAGACGCCGGTCAGCAGCACCTTCCAGCGCCCGACCAGCGACACCTCGTCGCTGGAATCGGCGGCCGGCTTCTACGGCCAGCCGCCGAGCCAGGCGCAGGTGGAGCAGCTGTGGAACGACATCGTGGTGGCGGCCTTCTCGGCCGGCATCAGCCGCGTCTACGTGAACGGCGCCACCTCGTACACCTTCGGCCCGGAGCCGGAACACGCCTGGCACAACGACTACGCGCATGCGCTGGACGACAGCGGCAAGCGCGCCGGCTTCAACGCCGCGGTGCAGCTGCAGTTCGAGAGCTGCATGCTCGACATGGCCGCGAAGATGGACCAGGTGAAGATGGCCGACGGCAAGACGCTGTTCGACAAGGCGCTGATCGCGAGCGGCTTCGAACTCGGCTCGGGTGGCAACCCGGGCCACCACCACAACCGCTGCATCCCGATCATCGCGCTCGGCGATGCCGGCGGCTATTTCAAGACCGGCCAGTCGCTGGACTACCGCGACCTGAACTCGTTCAACTGGTCGTCGGACCCGCACTGGTACTCGGGCCTGCTGTACACGCAGTGGATGGGCATGGTGCTGCGCGCGATGGGCGTGAGCACCAGCGACGTGAACACCACCGCGTGGGGCTACCCGAACGTGCGCGGCGCCAACGGCGACCACACCGACGCGATCTGGTCGGTGGCCGGGCAGGACCTGCCGTGGATGAAGGCCTGATGCGATGAAGCGCGTCCTCCTTCTTCTTCTCGCGGCTGTCGCCGGGCCCGCACTGGCGCAGAGCGCCAGCAACGGCCAGATGCTGTTCACGACCACGCTGGTCGCCGGCAAGCAGAGCTGCAGCAACAGCGCCTGCCACGGCACGATCCCGGCGAACCCGCTGAACCGCATCGCCAACGGCACGAGCGCGTCCAACATCAAGGGCATCATCGTGACCAACACGCAGATGAACTTCCTGCAGGGCAAGCTCACCGATGCGCAGTTGAACGACCTGGCGGCCTACATCGGCCAGCAGCTCGGCCGCACGCCGAGCTACCTGCCGACCACGCCGGAGCCGGCACCGTCGGTCAGCCCGGGCAGCCTCAGCTTCACGAGCCAGGCGCTGGGCACCACCAGCGCCGCACAGACCTTCTCGGTCAACAACTCGGTGGGCGCGGGCGCGGCCCTGGTGATCAGCAGCCTCGGGCTCACCGCGGGCAGCGATTTCGCGATCAGCGGCGGCACCTGCAAGGTGGGCACCTCGCTCGCCGCCGGCACCGCCTGCTCGGTGACGGTGACCTTCAAGCCCACGCTCGCCGGCACGCGCTCGGCCACGCTGACCGTCGGCCACAACGGCGCCACCGGCAGCAGCACCGCGACGCTCTCGGGCACCGGCGCCGACAGCTCGCCGACGGTGACACTGTCGCCGACCACGCTGAGCTTCTCGCAGACGGTGGGCGCCAGCTCGGACCCGCTGCGCGTGACGCTGGGCAACAGCGGCACCGCGGCGCTGACGGTCAACACGCTGACGGTGAGCGGCGCGCAGGCCGCGGAGTTCGCGATCGCCTCGGCCTCGACCTGCAAGGCCGGCACCAGCGTCGCCGCGGGCAGCAACTGCTTCATCGACATCGCCTTCACGCCGGCGGCCACCGGGGCGCGCGCCGCGAGCCTCGCGATCGCCCACAGCGCGAGCAGCACCGCTGCCATGGTGACGCTGAACGGCACCGGCAATGCGAACGCGCAGCCCGGGCTGGCGCTGGACGCGATCGTGCTGGACCTCGGCGCGCAAGGCCTCGCGACCACCGGTGCCGCGCGCACCGCGACGGTCACGAACAACGGCCAGGGCGACCTGAAGATCAGCAAAGTCAGCGCGAGCGGCACCAACGCCGCCGACATCGTGCTCGGCGGCACCTGTGCCGGCGCGACGGTGGCGCCGGCGGCGAGCTGCACGGTGACCGTGGCGCTGAAGCCGAGTGCGCTCGGCCCGCGTTCGGCCAGCGTCGAGATCGCGAGCAACGCGCCGAGCGGCACGGCCTCGCTGTCGGTCGGCGGCGTCGGCATCGCGATCGCATCGCCGGAACTGACGCTGTCGCAACCGTCGATCGGCTTCGGCCAGGTGTCGATGGGCACGAGCTCGGTGCCGCGCTCGGTGACGGTGTCGAACACCGGCAGCGCGGCGCTGCAGATCGCGAGCATCGTCAGCAGCTCGACCGAGTTCAAGGCCAGCCACGATTGCGCGGCCAGCCTCGCGCCCGGCGTGGCCTGCACGCTGACGGTGACCTACTCGCCGGCGGCCGACAACGCGGCCGAGACGGTGACGATCACGTCGAACGCGTTCAGCTCGCCGAACAGCGTGGTGCTGACCGGCCAGGGCACGACAGCGGTGCTGCCGGTGCTGGCCTGGCAGGGCAATACCAACACGCTGCAGTTCCCGTCCACCGAGGTCGGCAAGACGGCGGCCGGCAGCCCGCTGACGCTGGTGAACAACGGGCCGGGCAGCGTGACGGTGTCGTCGATCGGCACCTCGGGCGCGCAGGCCGATGCGTTCTCGGTCGGCGGCGGCACCTGCGTCGGCGGCATCACGCTGGCCGCCAATGCGAGCTGCACGGTGATCGTCAGCTTCGTGCCCGACGCGGCCGGCGTGCGCAGCGCGGTGCTGCTGGTCGCGTCGAGCGGCAGCAACCCGCCGGACGTCGCGCTGAGCGGCAGCGGCGTCGCCGCCTCGCCGCCCGGGGGTGGCGGTGGCACGACACCGCCTGGTGACGGCGGTGGCACGACACCACCTGGCGGCGGAGGCGGCACGACGCCGCCCGACACGGGAGGCGGCACGCCCCCGGCCACCGGCACGCTCGCAGTGGCGCCGACGGCCCTCGACTACCGCTCGACCACGGTGCGCACCGGGGCGCGCAGCGATCCGCTGACGGTGCGCATCTCCAACAGCTCGGCGGCGGCCGCGACGATCTCGGCGGTGACGACGAGCGCGGGCTTCATCGTCGCGTCAGGCTCGGCCTCGGATGCCTGCCCGGGCGTGCCGTGGACGCTGGCGGCCGGCAAGTCGTGCACGGTGACGGTGGTGTTCGCCCCCGGCAGCGGCGGTGCGATGCACGGCACGCTGAAGGTGATGTCGGCCGCCGGCCAGACCACCGAGGTGGCGCTGTCGGCCCAGGCCGAAACCCCGTCGACCAACGAAGGCGCGGGTGCGCTCGATGCCCGCTGGCTCGCGCTGCTGGTGCTGGCCATCGCGGCGCTGCAGGTGCGCCGCCGCCACCCTGTTCCTGTTTCTGCTTCTGTCTCCAAGGAAATCTCCCAATGAACCGCCTCTCCGCCCTCGCGCTGGCCCTGTGCGCCAGCCTCTTCGCCGCCCTGCCCGCGGCCGCCGTCGACGCCGGCACGCCGGCCCCCGAGTTCCAGCTGAACGGCTCGCGCGGCGCGGTGAACCTCGGCGCGATGAAGGGCAAGGTCGTGTACATCGACTTCTGGGCCTCGTGGTGCGGGCCGTGCAAGCAGTCGTTCCCGTGGATGAACGAGATGCAGGCGAAGTACGGCGCGAAGGGCCTGCAGATCGTCGGCATCAACCTCGACGCGAAGCGGGCCGACGCCGACAAGTTCCTGGCCGAGGTGCCGGCGAGCTTCGTCGTGGCCTTCGATGCAGCGGGCGACACGCCGAAGCGCTATGGCGTGAAGGGCATGCCGACCTCGGTGCTGATCGGCGCCGACGGCAAGGTGGTCCAGATGCATGCGGGCTTCCGCGACGACGAGCGCAAGGCATTGGAAGACGCGATCGTCGCGGCCCTGAAGTGATGTCCATGACGAAGACTCTCGCCACCGCACTCGTGCTCGCGCTGGCCGCCGGCCTCGGCGGCTGCTCCGTGCTGCAACCGCCGCAACCCTGGGAGAAGGGCCTGCTCGCGAAGCCCGAGATGACCCTCGGCGGCGACGCGCTCGAAGGGCGCTTCGACGTGCACATCCTGAACAGCAAGGAAGCGGCCTCGGGCGGCTCCGGCGTCGGCGGAGGCGGTTGTGGCTGCAACTAAGACCGCCCGCGTCGGCAACCTCGTCGCCGCCGCGCTCGCGCTGCCGGGCGTGCTGGCCGCCGGTGCGGCGCGCGCCGAAGACCCGCCGGAGCACGGCCTGATCGCGTTCAAGTACCTGCAGTACAAGGACAGCCAGGCCGTCAACGTGCGCTACCCGAACTACGACGGCAGCGAAGGCAGCCGGCTCAACCGCATCACCGTGAAGGCGCCGTCGCTGTACGTGCTGGCGCCGATCGGCCGCTGGTCGATCGAGGGCTCGGGCGTGATCGACGACGTGTCGGGCGCGACGCCGCGCTACTACAGCGACGTGTCGGGCGCCTCGCGCTCGCCGGGCATGGAAGACAAGCGCCGCGCCGGCGACCTGAAGGTGACGCGCTACTTCGATCGCGGCGCCCTCGCGCTCGGCACCGCGCATTCGAGCGAGAACGACTACAAGTCGAGCGCACTGTCGCTCGAAGGCCGCATCGCGACCGCCGACAACAACACCACGTTCAACATCGGCATCGCCGGCACGCGCGACCGCATCGACCCGGTCAACGAGATCGTCATCGACGAGCGCAAGACCACCTCGGAGCTGACGCTGGGCGTGACGCAGGCGCTGTCGCCGCGCGACATCGCGCAGCTGAGCCTGACCTACTCGGTGGGCCGCGGCTACTTCAACGACCCGTACAAGCTGTACGACCACCGGCCGCGCGAGCGCGATGCGAGCATCGGCATGCTGCGCTGGAACCACCACTTCGAGTCGGTGTCGGGCACGCTGCGCGCGAGCTACCGCTACTACAACGACACCTTCGGCATCCGCGCGAACACGCTGGAGACGGCGTGGGTGCAACCGGTGTCGGACCTGTTCTCGGTGACGCCGTCGTTCCGGTACTACACGCAGAACGCCGCGTCGTTCTACTACGACCCGGTGCCCGACACCGCGGTGTACCCGGGGCCGGTGGGCACGCCCGAGTTCTCGTCGGCCGACCAGCGGCTGTCGGCCTTCGGCGGCATCACGCTCGGGTTGAAGCTGGAGCTGCACTTCGGCAACTGGACCACCGACCTGAAGCTGGAGCGCTACCAGCAGCGCTCGGACTGGCGCCTGGGCGGCAAGGGCTCGCCCGGCATCGACACCTTCGACGCCACGATCGTGCAGTGGGGTCTCGCGACCCGCTTCTGACCCTCACGGAACCCTCGCCCATGAACGACATACTTTTCCGTTCCCGCCGCGTGGCGCTGAGCGCCTTGCTGCTGCTCGCCGCCTGCGGTGGCGGCAATGACGATGCGCCGGCACCGTCGCCGGTGGGCGGGGGCACGCCGGCTCCGGCTCCGGCGCCGGCACCATCGCCCGCACCAGCACCAGCACCAGCACCAGCACCAGCACCAGCGCCTGCACCCTCGCCTTCGCCGGCACCGGCCCCCGCGCCATCGCCGTCCCCTGCGCCTGCGCCGGCTCCTACGCCAGCGCCCGCCCCAGCACCCACACCGGCCCCGGCACCCGCTCCGGCACCTGCGCCCACACCGGCCCCGGCTCCAGCGCCCGCTCCGGCTCCCGCGCCCGCCCCTTCGCCTGCGCCCGCCCCGTCGGCCGCGACGCTCTCGTGGCGCGCCGTCAGCCTCGCCAGCGCCGAGTTCGCGCCCGGCAACCTGCCCGGCAACTACAACACCGACTACGTCTACCCGTCGGCCTCGAGCGCGGCCTACTTCAAGAGCAAGGGCATGAACGCGGTGCGCCTGCCCTTCCTGTGGGAGCGGCTGCAACCGTCGCTGAACCAGCCCTTCGACGCGACCGAGCTGTCGCGGCTCACCACCTTCGTGCAGCAGGTCACCGCGACCGGCGTCACGGTGCTGATCGATCCGCACAACTACGCGCGCTACCGCGGCAACCTGATCGGCTCGACGCAGGTGCCGAACGCGGCCTTCGCCGATTTCTGGTCGCGCCTGGCGACGCAGTTCAAGGGCAACCCGAACGTCGCGTTCGGGCTGATGAACGAGCCGCACGACATCGCGACCGAGCAGTGGCTGGCTGCCGCCAACGCCGCACTGGCCGCGATCCGCACCACCGGCGCAACCAACGTCGTCACCGTGCCGGGCAACGCCTGGACCGGCGCACACAGCTGGCTGCAGGACTGGTACGGCACCGCGAACGGCACCGTGATGAAGGGCATCGTCGACCCGGGCAAGAACATGGTGTTCGAGGTGCACCAGTACCTGGACAACGATTCATCCGGCACGCATGCCGATTGCAGCAGCGCCACCATCGGCGCCGAGCGCCTGCAGGCCTTCACGACCTGGGCCCGCAGCAACGGCTACCGCGCCGTGCTCGGCGAAGTGGGCGCCGCATCGAACGCCACCTGCGACCTGGCCGTGGCCAGCGCGCTCGGCCACCTCAAATCCAACGCCGACGTCTGGGCCGGCTGGGTCTGGTGGGCCGCCGGCCCCTGGTGGGGCAGCTACATGTATTCGATCGAACCCGCAGGCAGCACCGACAAGCCGCAGATGACCGTGCTGAAGCCGTACCTGCAGTGACCTGCTTTTTCTGAATTCAACACACATCAAGGGAAGCCACATGAAAAGCCAAAAACGCCAGCGCGGACGCGCCGGTGTGAGCCTGCTGTTCTCGCTCGTTCTCGCCGCCTGCGGTGGCAACGACAACAATGACAACCCGGCGCCGTCGCCGACGAGCAATGCGCCGGCCCCGGCGCCCACCACCACGCCGTCGCCTGCTCCTTCTCCTTCGCCGTCGCCTGCTCCCGCACCGGCACCGTCGCCTTCTCCGGCGCCTTCGCCGTCCCCGGCCCCTGCGCCCTCGCCGTCGCCCGCGCCGGCACCTTCCCCGTCACCGGCTCCGGCACCGGCCCCCACGCCGTCGCCCGCCCCGGCGCCCGCGCCGACGCCCTCTCCTGCGCCGGCACCTGCTCCGGCACCGTCTCCCTCGCCGGCACCTTCGCCGTCCCCGGCACCCGCTCCCGCACCGGCACCCGCCCCCGCGACCGGCCTGATCACCACCGGCAACCCGTTCGCCGACGCGCTGTTCTACGTGGACCCCGACTACGGCACCCAGGTCGCGCAATCGCTGACCCGCGTGACCGCCTCGGCCACCGACACCGCGCTGGTGAAGGCCGCCGCCAAGTTCCCGACCGCCGTCTGGCTGGACCGCATCGGCGCGATCGATGGCGCCAAGGCCAGCGGCGGCGCGATGGGCTTGGTCGACCACCTCGACGCGGCCGTCGCGCAGCAGAAGGCGTTGAGCGGCAGCACGCTCAAGCCGATGACGATCCAGCTGGTCGTGTACGACCTGCCCGACCGCGACTGCGCGGCGCTGGCGTCGAACGGCGAGCTGAGCTCGGCCAACGATGGCATGACGAAGTACAAGACCCAGTACATCGACCGCATCGCCGAGATCCTCGCGCGCCCGGCCTACGCCGGCCTGCGCATCGTCACGCTGATCGAGCCGGACTCGTACCCGAACATGCTGACCAACATCGGCATTGGCAAGACAGTGTGCGATTCGGTCAACCAGAAGGGCGTCTACGTCGATGGCATCCGCTACACGCTGAACAAGCTGTCGACGCTGAAGAACGTGTACATGTACCTCGACATCGCGCACTCGGGCTGGCTCGGCTGGGACGGCAACCGCGGCAAAGCCATCGACGGCTTCATCAACCTGGTGAAGGGCGCGACGCCGAGCGGCAACCTCGGCATCATCCGAGGCTTCGCGACCAACACCGCGAACTACACGCCGCTGCAGGAGCCGTTCTTCGACGGTTCCGAGAAATACGTCCAGACCGGCGGCACGACCCAGTTCTACGAATACAACCACGTGGTCGATGAGCAGACCTATGTCGACAAGCTGCACGCGGAGTTCGTGGCTGCCGGCTTTCCGAAGACGCTGTCGTTCCTCGTCGACACCTCGCGCAACGGCTGGGGCGGCCCGGCCCGGCCCACCCAGGCGGCCGCCGACGTCGACGACATGCGCGTCGACCGTCGCGCCCACCGCGGCAACTGGTGCAACGTGAAGAACACCGGCATCGGTGAACGGCCGCGCGCCAATCCGGATGCGAGCCGCCCCTACCTGGATGCGTACGTGTTCGTGAAACCGCCCGGCGCTTCCGACGGCACCAGCGACAGCACGGCCACCACGCCGAACGCCGAAGGCAAGCGCTTCGACGCGATGTGCGGCTCGGGCAACGTCGACGCACTCAGCGGCGCGCCGCATGCCGGCCAGTGGTTCCACGACCAGTTCCTGATGCTGCTGCGCAACGCCTATCCGGCGATCAAGTGAGCAGCACCCGATTCTTCTTTTCGACTTTCAAACCAGGATCACTCCCCATGACTCACCTCCCCCGCCCGCGCGCCGCGGCGCTGGCCGTCGCCGCGCTGTTCGCCACCGTCGCATCACCCGCCTTCGCCAAGGACTGGCCGTCCGGCTACTCGAAATGCGCCGATGAAGGCGAGACCTGCAAGGTCGGCACCACCAAGCGCTCGGTCTCGTTCGGCATCAAGGACAAGTTCGTGACGAAGACGCTGTCGGGCAACATCGCCTGCACGACCGCGACCTTCGGCTCCGACCCGTACCCCGGCAAGGCGAAGAAGTGCGCCGTCGGCGCGGCCGCAGCGCCTGCCCCGGCACCGGCACCTTCGCCCGCACCGGCGCCTGCACCCGCACCGGCCCCGACGCCTGCTCC
>NZ_JBFUFQ010000126.1:0-16567 GCF_056403355.1 Rhizobacter sp. P2_H3
CAGCCGGCGCGCACGCTCGTCGCCCAGGCGCCGGCCGGTGGCTGGGTGCAGCGCGCAGCACTTGCGCACAGCGTCTACGTGCCCGAGCAGCGCCACCCGGTCGAGGTCGCGGTGGCCGGCAAGACCGCCGAGGAAAGCCGCGCCCAGGAAGAACACCTGTCGCGCTGGCTGACGCGGCGCCTGAACGTGCCGGTCAAGCTGTTCGACCTGCGCGAGCAGGGCTACGAGCTGGTCGGCGGGCGGCTGCTGCCCGACGGGGCCGGCGCCGGGCCCGGTGCGCAGCTGATGTACCAGGCCAGCGGCGGCACGGCCCGCGTCACCGTCTACCTGCGCAAACCCGACGAGGCCGCGCCGGCCGCGTTCCGCTTCGAGCGCGACGGCGACGTGAACCTCTTCTACTGGGTCGAGGCCGGCACCGGCTACGCGCTGGCCGGCAGCCTGCCGCGCGAGCAGCTGCTGGCGCTGGCCGAGGCCATCTACCGGCAGCAGCCCGCCGCCAACGCGCCAAAGTAACGGCCGTCACTCACTCTCTAGAATCGGGCGATGTCCGATTCCGTCCCCGTGCAGCCTGCGCCCGCGCTGCCGTCCTCCCGGGCGACCGTCGCCTTCCGGCTGCTGGTCGTCAGCGTGCTCGGCTTCGCGTCCGGCCTGCCGCTCGCGCTGACCGGCCAGGCGATGCAGGCCTGGCTCAGCGTCGAGGGCATCGACATGGCGACCATCGGCTTCCTCAGCCTGGTCGGCCTGCCCTACACCTTCAAGTTCCTGTGGGCGCCGCTGATGGACCGCTTCGAGCTGCCCTGGCTCGGCCGGCGCCGCGGCTGGCTGGTGCTGACGCAGCTGGCGCTCGCCGGTGCCTTGCTGCTGATGGCCGCCACCTCGCCCGGCAGCGCGACGCGCAGCTTCGCGCTGCTGGCGGTGCTGGTCGCCTTCGTCTCGGCCTCGCAGGACGTGGTCGTCGACGCCTACCGCACCGACCTGCTGCCGGCCCGCGAACGCGGCCTGGGCTCGTCGCTCTACGTGCTCGGCTACCGGCTCGCGATGATCCTGTCGGGCGGCGTCGCGCTGATCTGGGTCGATCCGACGCAGGGCGGCGGCTGGTCGTGGCCCGACGTCTACCGCGTGATGGCCGGGCTGATGGTCGGCGCCGCGGTGCTGTCGGCGGTCGCGCTGCCCCGCTTGCCGCTGGCGCTGCGGCCGTCGTCGGTCGCGCGGCAGGACGTGATCGGCTTCGGCGCAGTGCTGTGCGCGGTCGCGCTCGGCTTCGTGCTGAGCGAACGCTTCGGGCCGCCGATCGCCGCGGCGCTGCTGTCGCCGTGGTGGGCCGGCAGCAGCCTGCCGGCCGCGCTGCAACAGCGCTGGACCGAGCTGCTCGCGCTGCTGCTGGGCATCGCGTTCACGCTGCCGCTGGCCGCCTGGGCGGCGCGCGCGGCCCGCTTCGAGACGCTGCTCGGGGGCTTGCGCAGCTACTTCGCGCAGCCGGGCGCCGGCGCCTTCCTCGCGTTCATCGTGCTCTACAAGCTGGGCGATGCGTTCGCCGGCTCGCTGATGACGCCGTTCCTGCTGAAGGCGATGCAGTTCGGCCCGGCCGAGGTCGGCGTCGCGAACAAGCTGATCGGCCTGTGGCTGACGATCGGCGGTGCGCTGCTCGGCGGCGCGCTGATGCTCAAGCTCGGGCTGTGGCGCGCGCTGCTGCTGTTCGGGGTGCTGCAGATGCTCAGCAACCTCGGCTTCTGGTGGCTCGCCGGCCACGGCCACGGGCTGCTGCCGGGGGTCACGATCCCGGCCTTCGACTGGACCATCGTCTGGCTGAAGCAGGTGACGCCGGTCGACGGCGGGCTGCTGATGGTGATCGCGCTCGAGAACATCACCGGCGGCATGGGCACGACCGCGTTCGTCGCGTTCCTGATGAGCTTGTGCAACCAGCGCTTCACCGCGACGCAGTACGCGCTGCTGAGCGCGTTCGCGTCGGTCGGGCGCGTCTGGGTCGGGCCGGTGGCCGGCGTCACCGCCGAGACGATCGGCTGGCCGACCTTCTTCCTGCTGTCCACCGTGCTCGCGCTGCCGGCGTTGCTGATGCTCGTGTGGCTGCGCGCGCCGGTGCAGGCGCTCGAGGTCGATCCGACACAGCTTCCGGCCGATGATTGAGTCCGGGAACCGCAACCCCATCTGCCAGTCTGAACCTGCCATGAACCACGACGCCGACCTGCCCTCGATCACCTGCGGCTGCGCCTTCCACGCCCGCCGCCGCTTCGCCGCGACGCTGGCCGCCGCCGGCGCGACGCTGGCCGTGCCGGCCTGGGCCCGCGACGGCGTCGACGTGGGCAGCGAATCGCGCTTCACGAAGCTGGTGTCGGCCGACCAGATCGAGCAGGCCGCCGCACAGCAGTACGCGCAGTTGAAGCAGCAGGCCGCGGCGCAGCGCGCGCTCGGCCCCGACAGCCACCCGCAGGTGGTGCGGCTGCGCGCGATCTCGCAGCGCATCATCCCGTTCAGTTCCGAGTGGAACGAGCGGGCGAGCCGCTGGAAGTGGGAGGTCATCCTGATCGGCTCGAAGCAGGTCAACGCGTTCTGCATGCCCGGCGGCAAGATCGCGTTCTACACCGGCATCCTCGAGCAGCTGCAGCTGACCGACGACGAGGTCGCGATGGTGATGGGCCACGAGGTCGCGCATGCGCTGCGCGAGCACGCCCGCGAGCGCATGGGCAAGAACATGGCGACGCAGGGGGCGATCGGGCTCGGCGCCGCGATCCTCGGGCTCGGCAGCCTCGGCCGCTCGGTGGCCGACATGGGCGGCCAGCTGCTGACGCTGAAGTTCGGCCGCGAGGATGAGTCCGAGGCCGACCTCGTCGGCATGGAGCTGGCCGCGCGCGCCGGCTACGACCCGCGGGCCGGCGTCAGCCTGTGGAACAAGATGGCGCAGGCCAGCAAGGGCGCGCCGCCGCAGTTCCTGTCGACCCACCCGTCGGGCCCGACCCGCATCCGCGACATCGAGGCCAACCTGCCGCGCGTCGAGGGGCTGTATGCGAAGGCCGCGAAGCCCTCGCAGCGCTTCGAGCCGCCCGCGAAGAAGTCGCCCTAGATCGCCTCAGATCGCCAGCGGGTCCACGTCCAGCGCCCAGCGCAGCACGCCCTTGTGCTCGCCGCGCAGTGACGGCAGGCTCGCGACCCACGCGCTCAGCACCCGCTGCAGCACGCCGCGCGACGGCCCCTCCATCAGCATCTGCATGCGCTCGACGTTCGCGACGCGCGCGATGCTGGTCGGCACCGGCGGGTAGATCAGCAGCTGGTCGGCGCCTTCGAACTGGTTCGCCAAGTCCGCCGCCGCCTGCAGGAAATCGCGCGCCGCCTGCGGCGTGCGCGCCTCGGCCCGCAGCAGCGCCAGGTGCGTGAACGGCGGCAGCCCCGCCATCTCGCGCTCCTTCAGCTGCTGCGCCGCGAAGGCCGCGTAGTCGTGCGTGCGCAGCGCCTGGTACAGCGCATGCTGCGGGTGCCAGGTCTGCACCCACATCTCGCTCGCGCCCGATTGCGCCGCATCGCGCCCGGCCCGCCCCGCGGCCTGCATCAGCAGCGAGAACACCCGCTCCGGCGCCCGGAAATCGCTGCTGAACAGCGCGCTGTCGGGGTCGACCGCCGCCACCAGCGTGATGCGCCGGAAGTCGTGCCCCTTGGCCACCATCTGCGTGCCGACCAGCACGTCGACGTTGCCGTCGTGCACCGCCGACAGCTGCGCCTCGAGCGAACCCTTCAGCTTCGTCGAGTCGGCATCGATGCGCGCGATGCGCGCGCCGGGCAAGGCCTGCGCGAGCTGCTCCTCCAGCCGCTCGGTGCCGCGGCCCATCGGCGCGATGTCGAGGTTGCCGCAATCGGGGCAGGCGCGCGGCACCGGCTGCGTCAGGCTGCAGTGGTGGCAGCGCAGCGTGCGGTCGACGCGGTGGAACACGCGGAAGGCGCTGCAGTTCGGGCAGCCGCTCTTCCAGCCGCATTCGCCGCAGTGCAGCACCGGCGCATAGCCGCGCCGGTTCAGGAACAGCATGCTCTGCTCGCCGCGCTCGAGCCGCTTGCCGAGCGCCGCCACCAGCTGCGGCGACAGCGCGGTGCTGATGCCCTTGATCTTGGGCAGCAGGTTCATGTCGACCAGCCGCACCGCCGGCAGCGCGCCGCCGCCGATGCGCTGCCCCATCGTCAGCCGCACGTAGCGGCCCTGGTCGGCGCGCTGCCAGCTCTCGATCGACGGCGTGGCCGAGCCGAGCACCACGCAGGCGCCTTCGAGCTTGCCGCGGTACACCGCGAGGTCGCGCGCCGAGTAGCGCGCGCCTTCCTGCTGCTTGTAGGACGGGTCGTGCTCCTCGTCGACGACGATCAGGCCGAGGCGCGGCAGCGGCGCGAACACCGCGAGCCGCGTGCCCAGCACCAGGTCGGCCAGCCCGAGGTGCGCCGCGAGCCAGTGCTTGAGCCGTTGCGCCGGCGTCAGGCCGCTGTGCAGCGAGACGATGCGCCGCGGCGCCGGCCCGCTGCCGAAGCGCTCGGCGAAGCGGGCCTCCAGCTGCGGCGTCAGGTTGATCTCGGGCACCAGCACCAGCACCTGCTGGCCGGCGGCGAGCGCCCGCTCCGCGGCGCGCAGGTAGACCTCGGTCTTGCCGCTGCCGGTCAGGCCGTGCAGCAGCACGACCGGCGCCGCGCCCGGCATGTGCAGCGCCTGCAGTTGCTCCAGCACCGCGGCCTGATCGGCGCTCAGCTCGGGCGCGGCCGGCGCAGCGGCCGCCGGCACGGGTTCCGCGGCAAGCGCCTTGCGCAGGCGCGCGACGCGGTTCGCGAGCTGGTCGTTGTCGAGCTTGCGCAACTCGGGCGGCAGCACCGCCAGCGCCATCTCGCCGACGCTGCGCTGGTAGTACGCCGCCGCGAAGCCGACCAGCTCGCACCAGCGGGTGCTCAGCGGCGGCAACGCGTCCAGCACCTGCGCGATCGGCTTCAGCGCCAGCGTCGGCTCGCTGCTGGCCTCGCCCGGCCAGACGATGCCGGGCACCTCGCGCCGCCCCAAGGGCACGCGCACCAACGTTCCTGGTGAGAGCAGGCGCTCGCTTGTGTAGTCGAGCGTGCCCTGCAGCCCGCTGTGTTGCGGGGTTTCGACCGCCACCGGCAAGGCGGTGGCCAGGTTGGTGGCCGGCGGGGGCGAGTTATCGGTCAAAGCTAGAGGGCCCCACAGGAATTCCATCTAAGTCGCTGATACACAAAGCGTTTTGGAGCTTTCCCCGCGTTCTGTGGATAACTTTGTGGGAAACCTGCAGAGAGCTGCGCTAAGTTCTTGATCTGCTTGGCCTCGGCTTGCGTTGCTCACTTTCGCGGCAGTTTTCACTGCCAATGAAATCAACAACTTAGCGCGTGCACCCCGATCCGGCAGTGACCTTCGTTGATGCAAGAGCGGCCATTCGTCACATTCAGCGTTTTGGGGATAAGTCAAGCACTGTGCAAACGTACCTGGGGAAATCACTCCCCCCAGAAGACCCTGGCTTTGTAACCGCAATTCAGCGCCTGGAGGCCTCGTGCACCGCATCGACCAGCACCGACACATGCTCCGGCGGCGTGTACTGGCTGATGCCGTGGCCCAGGTTGAAGATGTGGCCGGTGCGGTCGCTGCCATAGCTTTGCAGCGTGCGCTCGACCTCGGCGCGGATCTGCGCCGGCGGCGCGAACAGCACGTTCGGGTCGAGGTTGCCCTGCAGCGCGACGCGGCCGCCGATGCGCTGGCGCGCCTGGCCGAGGTTGACGGTCCAGTCGAGGCCGACCACGTCGGCGCCGCTGCCGGCGATCTCCTCGAGCCACAGGCCGCCGCCCTTCGTGAACACGATGTGCGGGATGCGCTGGCCGTCGTGCTCCTTCTTCAGCTGGCTCAGCACGCGCTGCGTGTAGGCGAGGCTGAAGGCCTGGAACGCGCCGTCGGCCAGCACGCCGCCCCAGCTGTCGAAGATCATCACCGCCTGCGCGCCGGCCTCGATCTGCGTGTTCAGGTACAGCGCGACCGCATCGGCATTGATCGAGAGCATGCGGTGCATCAGGTCGGGGCGGCCGTACAGCATCGTCTTCACGAGGCGGTAGTCGTCGGAGCCGGCGCCCTCGACCATGTAGCAGGCGAGCGTCCACGGGCTGCCCGAGAAGCCGATCAGCGGCACCCGGCCGTTCAGTGCGCGGCGGATCGAGGTGACCGCGTCGAACACGTAGCGCAGCTTGTCCATGTCGGGCACGGCCAGCCGGTCGACGGCGGCCTCGTCGCGCACCGGCGACGCGAACTTCGGCCCCTCGCCGAGCGCGAAGCTCAGGCCCAGACCCATCGCGTCCGGCACGGTCAGGATATCGCTGAACAGGATGGCTGCATCCAGCGCATAGCGTTCGAGCGGCTGCAGCGTGACCTCGGTGGCGTAGCCGGTGTTGGTGGCAAGGCCCATGAAGCTGCCGGCCCTGGCGCGCGTGGCGCGGTACTCCGGCAGGTAGCGGCCGGCCTGGCGCATCAGCCAGACGGGCGTGTGGTCGGTGGGCTGGCGCAGGCACGCGCGCAGGAAGGTGTCGTTCTGGAGGGCGGCGTACATCGGCGAATTATCGCGCCCATAATTTGCGGTCCAACGACGGAGGTATCCATGCTCGCATCGAATGTCCTGCAGACGGTCGGCAACACGCCGCACATCCGCATCAACCGCCTGTTCGGCGGCACGCACCAGGTCTATGTGAAGAGCGAGCGCTCCAACCCGGGCGGCTCCATCAAGGACCGCATCGCGCTCGCGATGGTCGAGGCGGCCGAGGCGAGCGGCGCGCTGAAGCCGGGCAGCACGATCATCGAGCCGACCTCGGGCAACACCGGCGTGGGCCTCGCGATGGTCGCCGCGGTGAAGGGCTACAAGCTGGTGCTGGTGATGCCCGAGAGCATGAGCGTCGAGCGCCGCCGCCTGATCCTGGCCTACGGCGCGACCTTCGTGCTGACGCCGCGCGAGAAGGGCATGAACGGCTCGATCGCGCGCGCCAACGAGCTGGTGGCCGAGACGCCCGGCGCCTGGATGCCGCAGCAGTTCGACAACCCGGCCAACATCGACATCCACGTGCGCACCACCGCCGAGGAGATCGCCGCCGATTTCCCGAGCGGCATCGATGCGCTGATCACCGGCGTGGGCACCGGCGGCCACATCACCGGCTGCGCGAAGGTGCTGAAGGCGCGCTGGCCGAAGCTGAAGGTGTTCGCGGTCGAGCCGACACTGTCGCCGGTGATCAGCGGCGGCAAGCCGGGCCCGCACCCGATCCAGGGCATCGGCGCCGGCTTCATCCCGAAGAACCTGCACGTCGACCTGCTGGACGGCGTGATCCAGGT
This sequence comes from Rhizobacter sp. P2_H3, assembly GCF_056403355.1. NCBI lineage: Bacteria > Pseudomonadati > Pseudomonadota > Betaproteobacteria > Burkholderiales > Sphaerotilaceae > Rhizobacter > Rhizobacter sp. P2_H3. The sequence goes on from NZ_JBFUFQ010000126.1 coordinate 7,352, forward strand.
CGACCCCGAGGCCGCGAAGGAGATGGCCCGCCGCGCCGCGCGCGAGGAAGGCCTGCTGGTGGGCATCTCGTCGGGTGCGACGCTGGCCGCGATCGCGCAGAAGCTGCCCGAGCTGGCGGCCGGCGCGACGGTGCTCGGCTTCAACTACGACACCGGCGAGCGCTACCTGTCGATCGAAGGCTTCCTGCCGACCGAATGAAGCCGCGCATCCTGATCGTCGAGGACGAACCCGGCATCGCCGACACGCTGCAGTACGCGCTGCGCACCGACGGCTTCGAGCCGGCCTGGGTGGCGACCGGCGAGGAGGCCGTTGCGCAGGTGCAGGCCCAGCCGCCCGCATTGGTGATCCTCGACGTCGGCCTGCCCGACGCGAGCGGCTTCGAGGTGTTCAAGCGCATCCGCGCGCTGGCCGACGTGCCGGTGGTGTTCCTGACCGCGCGCAGCGACGAGATCGACCGCGTGGTCGGGCTCGAGCTGGGCGCGGACGACTATGTCGCCAAGCCGTTCTCGCCGCGCGAGCTGGTGGCGCGCATTCGCACGGTGCTGCGCCGCGCGGCGAAGCCGGCAGCCGCGCCGCCGGCCGCTGCAGCCGCACCGGTGCTGCCGATCGCGGTCGACGACGGGCGGCGGCAGATCCGCTTCTACGGCCAGCTGCTCGAGCTGTCGCGCTACGAGTACGGCCTGCTGAAGACGCTGGTCTCGCGCCCGGGCCATGTGTTCTCGCGCGACACGCTGCTCGAGCGCGTGTGGGACGACGCCACCGAGAGCCTCGACCGCACGGTCGACGCGCACGTGAAGACGCTGCGCGCGAAGATGAAGCTCGTCGCGCCGGGGCTGGAGCCGATCAAGACGCACCGCGGCACCGGCTACGCCTTGGCGGAAGACCTGCCGGCCACCAAGCCGGAGAGCTGACATCTCGAAGCGGACGCGGATCTTCGTCGGCATCCTGCTCGCCTACGCGTTCGGCGTCGGCGTGCTGATGTACCGCCTGCTCGGCGACATCGACCCGCGCTACCGCGAGTCGGCCGAGGAGTCGCTGGTCGAGACGGCGCACCTGATCGCCGCGACGCTGGAAGCCTCGTCGGCCGACGGCACGCTGCGCGCCCAGACCCTCGCGCCGGTGTTCGAGTCGCTGTATGCGCGGCGCTTCAAGGCCGACATCTTCGGCTTCGAGAAGACGCGCGTGGAGCTGCGCCTGATCGTCACCGACCGCGCCGGCAAGGTGGTCTACGACTCGACGCAGCGCCACCTCGGCGAGGACTACGCGCAGTGGCACGACGTGTGGCGCGCGCTGCAGGGCGAGTACGGTGCGCGCACCACGCCCGACATCGACAACGACAACCGCACCGCGGTGATGTACGTCGCCGCCCCGGTGCGCGCGCGCAACGAGATCATCGGCGCGGTCAGTGTCGGCAAGCCGGTGCAGAGCTTCGGGCAGTTCGTCGATGCAGCGCGGCGCAAGACGCTGCTGGTCGGCGTGACCTCGGTGGTCGCGGTGCTGCTGCTGGTGGTGATCGTCTCGGTGTGGCTGGTGCGGCCGTTCGGGCTGATCGCCGACTATGTGCGCTATGTGCGCGCGCAGCGCAGCTTCAGCCTGCCGCGGCTCGGCCGGCGCGCACTCGGCGCGATCGGCGCCGCCTACGACGAGATGCGCGACGCGCTGGCCGGGCGCAACTACGTGGCCGACTACGTGCAGACGCTGACGCACGAGGTGAAGAGCCCGCTGTCGGCGATCCGCGGCGCGGCCGAGCTGCTGCAGGAGCCGATGCCCGATGCCGACCGCGCGCGCTTCATCGCCAACATCGCGCGCGAGACGCACCGCATCCAGGAGCTGGTCGACCGGATGATGGAGCTGACCGCGCTGGAGTCGCGGCGCAGCCTGGAGCAGCGCGCGCCGGTCGCGTTGCGCCCGCTGGTGAACGAGGCGGCCGCGAGCGCGCAGGCCGCGGCGGCCACGCGCAAGCTGAAGATCGTGGTCGAGGACGGATCCGACGCGAGCGTCGACGGCGATGCCTTCCTGCTGCAGCGCGCGCTGTCGAACCTGCTCGACAACGCGCTCGATTTCTCGCCCGAGGGCGGCACGGTGCGGCTGTCGCTGCAGATCAACCGCCGCAGCGTCGACCTGCGCGTGCAGGACAGCGGCCCCGGCATTCCCGACTACGCCGAATCGAAGGTGTTCGAGAAGTTCTATTCGCTCGCGCGGCCGCATTCGCGCAAGAAGAGCACCGGGCTCGGGCTGTCGTTCGTCAGCGAGATCGCCGAGCTGCACGAAGGGCGCATCACGCTGAAGAACGCCGCGGCCGGCGGCGCGATCGCGACGCTGTCGCTGCCGCTGGCCGCCTGACGGCCGGCCGTTACTTGCCCGCGCCCGCCTCCGGCATCGCCGACGAATGGTGGTGCGCGATCAGCCAGCTGCCGTTCTGCCACTCGTAGACGTAGGTGTAGCGGGCATGCACCTTCTTGCCGCCCTTCAGCGTGAAGGTGTAGGTGCCGACGTCCTGCGCGACGTTGCAGCCGATCTTGATGATGCGGCGATCGATCCTGCCCTGCGGCGTGCTCTTCAGGAACTTGACGAAGTAGTCGCGGATCTCGGCCGGGTTGGTGCGCGGCATGTCCGACACGGTGGGCAGCAGCACGCCGTCGCTCGCATAGTTCGCGACGACCTTGTCCGGATCGAGCGTGCGCAGCGAATCGTTCCAGCGGTCGAACAGGGCCGCGATCTGCTTGTCATCGGTGGGTTGGCAGGCCTGGGTGGACGGCGCCTGCGCCAGGGCAGCGGTCGACAGGCTGAATCCGATCGCGGGAAGGAGAGCTGCACGCAGCAGGTTCATGAAGGGTCCTCGTCTGGTTGGATGACACCGCCTCGGCGGCGCTGCACCGCGTCGCGATGCATGGCTGCCATTGTTCGAGCGCCACATGAACGGGACCCGTGCAGCGCGATGAACGGCTGCTGACGCCCACATGAACGCCGGATGAACGGCGGCGCGCCGTCAGCCGGGCTGCGCGTCGAGCCGGTAGCCGAGCCCGCGCACCGTCTTGATCAGTGCCAGCGCATGGCCTTCGTCCACCTTGGCGCGCAGGCGGCGCACGTAGACGTCGACCACGTTGGTCAGCGGATCCTCGTTCGTGCCCCAGACGTTGGAGAGGATGCGTTCGCGGCTGTACACGCGCCCCGGCGCGCTCATCAGCAGCTCGAGGAACGCGAGCTCGCGGGCCGTCAGCGCGATCGGCCTGCCGGCCCGGCTCGCCTGCATGCTTTCGCGGTCCAGCACCAGGTCGGCCACCTGCAGGCTGCCGGCGCGCGGGCGCTGCTCGCGGCCGCGCCGCAGCAGCGCCTCGATGCGCGCCAGCAGTTCCTCGAACGCGAAGGGCTTGGTGAGGTAGTCGTCTGCACCGAGGCGCAGGCCGTTCACCTTGTCCTCGAGGCTGCCCAGCGCGGTGAGCATCAGCATCGGCACGTGGCAGCCCTCGGCGCGCAGCGTCTGGCACAGCTCCAGCCCGCTCAGGCCGGGCAGCATCAGGTCCAGGACCAGCAGCGCGGGCGCGCTGCTGCGCGTCAGCGCCAGCCCCTGCGGCCCGGTGCGGGCGAGCTGCACGGCATAGCCTTCGGCCTGCAGGCCGCGCACCAGGAAATCGGCGACCCGCACGTCGTCCTCGACCACCAGCAGGTTCATCATGCCGCCTGCTCCCGCCGGCACGGCAGCTCGATGCGCACGGTGGTGCCTTCGTCGAGGCGGCTGTCGAGGCGGATCTCGCCGCGGTGCGCGCGCACGATGGCCTGCGCGATCGACAGCCCGATGCCGGTGCCGTCCGGCCGGTGGGCACGCGCCCGGCGGCCGCGCACGAAGCGCTCGAACACGAGCGGCAACTCCTCGGCCTCGATGCCGATGCCGTCGTCCTTCACGATGATCTCCATGCGGTCGCCGCGCACCTGCCAACCCAGGCGCACCGTGCCACCGCGCCGCGAGTAGCGGACCGCATTGTCGAGCGCGATCACCACGGCCTGGCGCAGGCGGTCGGCGTCGGCGTGCACGCTGGCGGGGCCGGACGCATCCTGCGGCGGCGCATCGAGCTGCACGCTCACCTCGTGCTGCGCGCCGAGCGCCTCGGCCTGCTCGGCCGCGTCGCCGAGCAGCGCCGGCACGTCGACCGCATCGAAGCGCATCGCCAGCTGGTCGGCCTCGGCGCGCGCGATCAGCAGCAGGTCGTCGATGACGCCGGCCAGCTGCTTCACGCCACCGACGATGCGCGACAGGCTCTGCTTGTACTCGGCCACCGGCTTGTCGGTGCCGCGCAGCGCGATCTCGGCCTCGCCGCGGATCGCGGTGGCCGGCGTGCGCAGCTCGTGGCCCAGGTCGGCGAACAGCTGGCGGCGGCGCGCATCGATGTGCTGCAAGGCCTCGTGCGCCGTGCTGAGTTCCAGGGTGCGCGCCTGCACCGCATCCTCCAGCCGGTGGCGCGCCGCATCGGCCTCGCTGCGGTGTTGCTGCAGCTCGGCCGCCATCGCGTTGAAGTGCCCGGCCAGGCGGTCGAACTCGTCGCCCGAGCCGATCGCGACGCGGTGCCCCAGGTCGCTGGCCTGCAGGGCCTGGATGCCGCCCAGCAGGCGGTCGAGCGGGCGCTGCAGCCGCCGGCCCAGGTGCAGCGCCAGCAGCACCGCCACGGCCAGCGTGACCAGCACCATCGCGCCACCTTGCAGCCGCAGCATGTCCAGCCCGTGCACGGTGGCCGCACGCGCGGCCGGCACCACGATGCGCTGGCGTTCGATCGCGCCGTTGACGAGCTCGCGCAGGTCGCGGCCGCGCGCCGTGTCGAACACCTGGTTGAGTTCACGCCAGACGGTGCTGAACTCGCTGCCGCGCTCGAGCGGCGCCAATTGCAGCAGGCGCGAGCGAACGGCCGCGATGTTGTCGTCGAGCAGCTCGGTGACGGCCACCAGCTGCGGCACCTCGGGCGGCACCGGCACGCCGTCGTCGGCGGCGAGTTCGCGCCTCGCGCCGAGGTCGCGTGCCGCCAGCTCCTTCAGGTTGGCGGCACGGGTCTGCATCCGCGCCAGCAGCCGGTCGCGCAGCTCGAGCGAGGCATCGGCCCCCATCAGCTGCTGCGAGGCCCACACGCGCAGGCGCTGCTTGTCGGCCGACAGCTCCAGCAACTCGGACAGGATGTCGCTCGCGAGCCGGCTGTGCTGCGCGTACGCATAGACACGGATCGCGCCCCAGCGCACGGCCACCGCCTGGATGCAGACCAGGGCGACCAGGGCGGCCAATGCGAGCGACAGGCGGAGTCGGAACATGCGCCACTGTATCGCCCGTGCCGCCATCATGATTCGGTCATGCGGCGGTCATCCATGACCCGGTACCGGGCGTGGCATTTCGTTCCTGGCATCGCACGCCGGCAAAACACGATTGGTTCGCATCGATCGCCATCGCTACGATGCGCCGGCGACAAAACAAGCGCGCACGCACGCGCACCACGGAGACAAACCGATGAGACTTCCATTTCGCAACGCGCTGCTGGCCGGCGCGACGGGCCTTCTCTTGTCCTCGTTCGCCGGCACCGCCGGCGCGGCGACGAGCTACGTGTTCGCCACCTTCAAGGGCGACGCCGCGGCGGACGAGAAACTGTGGATCTACCTGTCCGACAACGCGACCAGCTTCAAGCTGCTGTCGAACACGAACTTCGGCGGGTCCACCGGCGTGCTGCGCGACCCGAGCATCATGAAGCACAGCGACGGCAAGTACTACATCGCGTACACCGTGCAGTCCTGGACCACCGCGTCGACCTACTTCGCGATCGCGTCGAGCACCAACCTGATCAACTGGACGCAGGTCGCCACCGTCGACGCCGGCGTGTCCGGCACGTACTACACCTGGGCGCCCGAGTGGTTCGTCGAAGGCAGCACGGTGAAGCTGATCGTGAGCCTCGGGCCGCAGGGGTCGGACTTCAAGCCCTACGTCTACACCGCGACCAACAGCAGCCTGACGAGCTGGAGCGGCCCGGTCGACATGGGCATCGGCACCAACAAGATCGACACCTTCGTCGTCAAGTCGGCCGGCATCTACCACGCCTTCGCGAAGAACGAGTCGACGAAGTACATCGAGCACGCGATCGCCAGCAACCTGCTCGGTCCGTGGAGCTGGGTCGGCACCGGCAACTGGGCCGGCTGGGGTTCGGGCTACGAAGCGCCGGCGCTGGTGCAGACCACGGACGGCAACTGGCGCATCTACATCGACAAGTACACCAACGGCGGCATCTGGAGCGCCACCAGCGCGGACCTCACCACTTGGACCGGCCTCTCGTCGGTCGGGCCGTACCGGCACGGCACGGTGCTGAAGGACACGAACTACACCGCCGGGCAGCCGCCGGCGATCGAGTACGTGAAGAACCGCAACAGCGGCAAGGTGCTGGACGTGCAGAACCCGAACCAGTCCGACGGTGCCAACGTCGGCCAGTACACGCTCAATTCGGGCGCGTGGCAGCAGTGGCAGTTCTTCGACGCGGGCAACGGCTGGTTCAACGTCGTCAACGTCCACAGCGGCAAGTGCCTGGACGTGAGCGGCGCCTCGACGGCCGACAACGCCGACATCATCCAGTGGGCCTGCAACGGCGGCACGAACCAGCAGTGGCAGTGGGTCGCGAACAACGGCTACTTCCTGCTGAAGGCGCGCCACAGCGGCAAGTGCGCCGACGTGAGCGGCAGTGCCACCACCGACGGCGCCGACGTGCGCCAGCAGGCCTGCAGCGGCGGGCTCAACCAGGACTGGTCGCGCCAGCCCTGAGGCCCTGAGGCCCCGAAGCCGGTCGCGGGCCGGCTTCACACACCCTTCACACGACGCTGCGGCGGCTTCGAAACCACTTCGCACGTTCCGTCGATTCTTGCGGCCACGCGCCCTCCCTGCGGCGCGCCCAGGAGAATCGACATGCCCCCGCTGCGCCGCGTCCCGTTCCACCCGATCCGCCCCCTCACCCACGTCGGCCGCGTGCTGCTGTGCATCGCGCTGTCGCTGTTCGCCGCGATCCTGACGCTCGCCTGGTCGCCGGCGCGCGCCGACGACTCCGAGGCCCGCAAGGGCGAGAGCCCGTACTTCTTCGTCGACAACGGCGACCCCGGCACCGACCGCCTGCCGCTGAAGTCGACCGCGGTCGACGTGCGCATCAGCGGCGTGATCGCCGACGTGACCGTCACGCAGCACTACCGCAACGAAGGCCAGCGCCCGATCGAGGCGCGCTACGTGTTCCCCGGCTCGACGCAGGCTGCCATCTACGCGATGAACGTGCGTCTGGGCAACCGGCTGCTGACGGCGCGCATCCGCGAGAAGCAGCAGGCGCGCATCGAGTACGACAACGCCAAGCGCGAGGGCAAGACCAGCGCGCTGCTGGAACAGCACCGGCCGAACGTGTTCGAGATGAACGTCGCCAACATCCTGCCGGGCGACGACGTGGCGGTGGAGCTGCGCTACACCGAGCTGCTGGTGCCGACCGACGCGCAGTACGGCTTCGTGTTCCCGACCGTCGTCGGCCCGCGCTACAGCAACCCAGCCGGTGCGGCGGACCGGCAGGCCTGGGCCGCGACGCCCTACCTGCGCGCCGGTGTCGAATCGAACACCGCGTTCGACCTGAAGCTGCGGGTCGATGCACCGATCGCGGTGAAGGACGTGAGCTCGCCGTCGCACGAGATCCGTGTGCAGGGCGGCGATACGGCGCATGCGAGCGTGAGCCTCGCCGACCCGGCGAAGAGTTCCAACAACCGCGACTTCATCCTGAACTACCGCTTGGCCGGCGACCGCATCGCCTCCGGCCTGATGCTGTACCGCGGCGACGAGCAGACCGGCGGCGAGAACTTCTTCCTCGCGATGGTCGAGCCGCCGAAGGCCGTGCCGCTGCAGCAGGTCAACCCGCGCGACTACATCTTCGTGGTCGACATCTCGGGCTCGATGCACGGCTACCCGCTGGACACCGCCAAGGTGCTGCTGCAGAACCTGATCGGCGGCCTGCGCCCGAGCGACACCTTCAACGTGATGCTGTTCTCCGGCAGCAGCCGCATGCTGTCGCCGGCGTCGGTGCCGGCCACGCGCGCCAACATCGAGCGTGCGCTGCAGGCACTCGCGAACACCGGCGGCGGCGGCAGCACCGAGATCGTGCCGGCGCTGCGCCGCATCGCCCAACTGCCGAAGCCTGCCGACCTGTCGCGCAGCGTGATCGTCGTGACCGACGGCTACGTGACGGTCGAGTCCGAGGTGTTCCAGCTGGTGCGCCGCCACCTGAACGACTTCAACGTGTTCGCGTTCGGCATCGGCAGCAGCGTCAACCGCAACCTGATCGAAGGCCTGGCGCGTGCCGGCCAGGGCGAGGCCTTCGTCGTCACGAAGCCGTCGCAGGCGGCAGCACAGGCCGAGCGGCTGCGCCGCATCATCGACTCGCCGGTGCTGACGCAGCTGAAGGCGCGCTTCGACGGGCTGGACGTCTACGACGTGGAGCCGCCCGCGCTGCCCGACGTGCTGGGCGGCCGCCCGGTGCTGATCCAGGGCAAGTGGCGCTCGCACCCGGGCGTGCCGGCCGCCGGCCGGCTGGTGCTGGACGGTCGTGCGGCCGACGGGCCGTGGCACGAGGAGTTGATCGTGGCCGGCCACGAGGACCAGACCTCGTCCGCACTGCGCCACCTGTGGGCCCGCGGTCGCATCGCGGCGCTCAGCGACCAGGAATCGCTGGTGGGCGGCAATGCCGAGAAGGAAGCCATCACCGCGCTCGGCCTGAAGTACAGCCTGCTGACGCAGTACACCAGCTTCATCGCGATCGACCAGGTGGTGCGCAACCCGAACCCGGCCCTCGCGCCCACCGTCGACCAGCCGCTGCCGTTGCCGCAGGGCGTGCCCGAGACCGCACTGGGCGCCGAGGTGCCGAGCACGCCCGAGCCTGCTGCCTGGGCCGCGCTGCTGGTGGTGTTCGGCGTGGCCGGTGTCGCGCTGCAGCGCCGTCGCGTGGCAGCGCGCGCATGAGGCCGGGCCATGGGAACCGTGTTGTCCACTTCCGCCACCGGCCGCTGGCTGGGGCGCTTCGAAGCGATGCCGCCGCTCGCCTGGCTAGTGCTGCAGGCGGTCGCGCTGTGGCCGCACTGGCGCTGGGCCGCGGCGCGGCTGGCCGATGGCTCGGACGATCCGCTCGGGCTGGTCGCGGCCGCCGTGCTGGTCGGTTGGGTGGTGTGGCAGGCGCAGGGCC
>NZ_JBFUFQ010000127.1:0-16469 GCF_056403355.1 Rhizobacter sp. P2_H3
CGCACCGGGTGGCCGAAGCGCTCGGCCTGCGGCTGCCGCCCGGCCCGTGGCACACGCAGCGCGACGAGCTGGCCTCGCTGGCCGGCGAGCTGGGCGTGCTGGCCGGTGCGCTCGGCAAGATCGCGAAAGACATCTCGCTGATGGCGCAGGGCGAGCTCGGCGAGCTGGCCGAGCCGTCGGGCGCCGGCCGCGGCGGCTCGTCGACGATGCCGCACAAGCGCAACCCGGTGGCCGCGATGACGGCGCTGGCCGCCGCGCTGCGCACGCCGCACCGCGTGGCCGCGCTGCTGGCCGCGATGGTGCAGGAGCATGAACGCGGCCTCGGCAACTGGCAGGCTGAGCTGGCCGAGACCGCGGGGCTTTACCTCGGCGTGCACGGCGCGCTGAAGGCGCTCGCCGATGCGGCGCCGGGCCTGCAGGTCGATGCCGCGCGGATGCGGCACAACATCGACGCGCAGCACGGGTTGGTGTTCGCCGAGGCGGTGGCGATGCAGCTGGCGCAGCAGCTCGGCAAGGCGCGTGCGCACGCGCTGCTCGAGGCCTGGTCGCACGAGGCGGTGGCCGCACGGCGCCCGCTGCGCGAGGTGCTGCTGCAGGCGCTGTCGAAGGACGATGCGCTGCGCGCGCAGCTCGGCGCCGACCAGGTCGAGGCGCTGTTCTCAGTCGAGCGCGCCGCGGCGCACGCGAGTCGCGTCGCCGATCCTCAGCTGGCGAGCTGGCAGCAGCGTGCCGACGCGCTGGCGGCCGAGGCGCCGTGGTCGGCCTGGTTGCCGCACTGATCTCCCTCCCATTCTCGAAAGGGCCACGATGCCGGAGCAACAGGACGATTTCGACCGCGGCGTGAAGAACCGCCGCGCGGTGCTGGGCGATGCGTGGGTCGACCAGTCGCTGGACAACACCTCCGCGTTCAATGCCGAGTTCCAGTCGCTGATCACGCGCTATGCGTGGCACGACATCTGGGGCCGCCCGGGGCTGGACACGACGACCCGCCGCCTGCTGGTGCTGGGGATGACGATGGGCCTCGCGCGCTGGGAGGAGTTCGAGCTGCATTGCCGGGCCGCGGTGCGCGGGGGCGTGCCGGTCGAGAAGATCCGCGAGACGCTGATGCAGGGCGCGATCTACTGCGGCGTGCCGGCCGCCAACACGGCCTTCAAGCTGACCACGCAGATCCTGCGCGACGAAGGGCTGCTGCCGCCCCCCGCGCCGCTGTCGGCCGGCGTGCGCACGTCGAGCCATCACACCTTCAGCCGCCCGCAGCTGAAGGTCGCGCTGCAGGGCGAGGGCACGCCGGTGGTGCTGAGCCATGCGCTGGGCCTGGAGCTCGGCATGTGGGACGCACTGGCCGCCGCGCTCGCGCCGCGCCACGAGGTGCTGCGCTACGACCACCGCGGCCACGGTGGCTCGGCCGTGCCGGCGGGCCCGTACCGCATGGACGAGCTGGTCGACGATGCGGCCCGCGTGATCCGCGAATGGGGTGCCGGCCCGGTGGCCTGGGTCGGGCTCTCGCTCGGCGGCATGGTGGGGCAGGGCCTCGCGATCCGCCATCCGGAGCTGGTGCGCTCGCTGGTGCTCGCCAACACCACCGCGCACTACCCCGAGGCGGCGCAGGCGGCCTGGGCGCAGCGCATCGCGGCCGTCGAGCAGGGCGGGCTGGAGGCGATTGCCGGCATGGTGATGGAGCGCTACTTCCACGCCGGCTTCCGCAGCGGCCGGCCCGACGCGCTGGCGGCGTTCCGCGCGGCGCTGCTGCGCACGTCGGCCGCCGGCTATGCGGCGACCTGCCACGCGGTGCGCGAGGTCGACTGGCTCGAGCGCCTGCCGCAGGTGCGCTGCCCGACGCTCGTGATCGCCGGCGCGCTGGACGTGGGGGCGCCGGTCGCGATGTCGCAGGCCATCGCCGAGCGCATTCCCGGCGCGCGGCTCGAGGTGCTGGCCGAGGCCTCGCACCTGAGCGTGGCCGAGCAGCCGCAGCAGTTCGCGGCGCTCGTCGAGGGCTTCCTTGGGGCCTAGCGCGACGACTTGAGGAAGCGGTTGCTCAGCAGCGGCCGGCCGCGCACCGCGGCCCCGCGGTTGCCGAGCACGCCCAGCGACTGCGCCGATTCCTGCGCCGCCGAGAGGGCCGGGCAGGCGCCGGTCGCCCGGTAGGCGAGCGCGGCCTTCAGCAGGCCTTCGTCCGGGCTGCCGAGCGGCTGCGACAGGTCGTCCGACGCCGCGCAGCCGGCAATGCCGGTGGCGCCGCTGCCGTTCGGCACGAAGCCGTCGGCATAGTCGCCGAAGCCCTTCGCGTTGACGCCCTGGAACTCGATCGGGAAGTACGAGATGCCGCAGTTGTCCTGGGCCGCGAAGCCGTAGGGCTTGCCGCAGGTGCCGCCGCCGATCTGCCGCACGTCGAGATCGACGCCGCGCAGGCCGTTGATCACCGCCTCGCTGGCCGAGCAGGTCTCGGAGGTGGTGAGCACGTAGACGCGCGACAGGTCGAGCGTCGGCAGCGCCGCGTTGGCGGTGCTGGTGGCCTGGAATCCGAACGGCGCCTGTGCGTTGTCGGACGTGCGCTTCGCGTTGTAGTTGAGCTTCTCGAACGTCTTGCCGGCGGTGCGCGCCGGGCCGGCGATCATGTAGGCCAGCTCGCTCGCGATGTACAGGTAGCCGCCGCCGTTGTAGCGCAGGTCGAGCACCAGGTCGGTCACGCCCTGGGCCTTCAGCGACGAGACGGCTTCGATCAGCTGCGCCTCGGCCGGCGCGACGTGCGAGTTGAAGACGATGGTGCCGACGTTGCCGGTGGCCGTGGAGACCACGCTGTAGTTCAGCACCGGCTTGGTGGTGACGGCCACGGTCGTCAGCGAGACGCTGACCTGGCCGACGCCCGCGCGGGTGAAGACGAAGGTGTGCGTGCCACCGGCGTCGCTCGGGAACAGGCCGGCATTGAGCACGTCGACGCCGGCCGAGGTGTCGTCGTCGGCCGAGACGCCGTCGACGGTCACCAGCGTGTCGCCGCGCAGCACGCCCTTGGTGGCGGCCTCGGTGCCCGGCGTCACGTAGGCCACGCGCAGGCCGCGCGGCTTCGTCGGCGACTGCATGCGCCAGTTGATGCCGTTGCCGGCCTCGACGCCGGAGTCGAATATCGCGTCGGAGGTGGAGGTCGGCAGGATGAAGCTGAACTTGTCCTTGCGCGCGCCGCTCGCGGTGAGCCGGATCGTCTTCAGGGCCTGGAAATAGTTGTCGAGCGAGCCGTAGACGTCGGACGTGTTGCTGTACTGCGCCAGCCCGGGGGTGATGGCCGGGACTTCGTCGTACCAGAGGTAGGCATCGTTCAGGTAGGCGCGCACCCACTGCTTCTCGACGTCGAGGCTGCCGGTGTGGGTCGACGCATACGGATTGGTCGGGGCGCATTGTTGCGCGTACTGCGACGACGACGCGAGGCGGTTGCTGGAGTCGCCGTCCGAACCACCGCCGCAGGCGGTGAGGGTGGCTGCCGCGACGAGCAGGCTGGCCCAGGTGGCGCGCACGCGTGCGCCGGCTTGCCGTTGGCGTAGAACTCCCATTCCTCGCTCCCGATTCATTGGTTGAACGCCGACTATACCGGTGCAGGCGGATTGCCGGCGCCGCCGAGCTGGCGCGACAGCTGCGCGGCGCAGCCCTTCAGCGCGACCGCGACCGGGCCGGTGGCCTGCACATCGAAGGTGGCGTTCGGCCCGATCGCCGCCAGGCTGAGCACCAGCTCGCCGTGCAGGTCGAACACCGGCGCCGCCAATGCGCTGACGCCGGGCACCGTCCCGTCGACGACGCGGCTCAGGCCCTCGGCGCGGATGGCCGCCAGCTGGCCGCTGAAGGCGGCGTCCAGCGTGCGCCGGCAGCCGTGCGGCTCCTGTGCCAGCAGCTCGCGCAGGCGGGCCGGTGGCAGGTGCGCGGCGAACAGCAGGCCCGACGCCGTGCCGCGCATCGACATCACGGTGCCGTGCCGCATGTTGACGTGCACCGCGGACGGTGCCTCTTCGACGCGCACGATGGTCGGCCCGCGGTTGCCCCACACCGCGATCGCGACGGTGTGGCCGACCTGCGCCGCGAGCGCCGGCAGCAGCGGCGTGGCCAGGCGCAGCGGATCGAACTGCTGCAGGCTGATCAGGCCCAGTTCCATCGCGAGCGGACCGAGCCCGTAGCGGCCCGACGCGGCATCCTGCGCGATCAGCCCGAGCTTGCCGAAGCTGACGAGGTAGGGGTGGGCCTTGGCCGCTGCCATGCCGGCTTCGCGCGCCAGGTCTTTCAAGGCCATCGGCCGGCCGTGGTGGGCGAGCGCACGCAGCAGCTGGCCGCCGACCTCGATGCTCTGGATGCCGCGAGGGGTGCTGGGGATCATTCTGAAATTCGTGTATGTAGAATGGATTAGACAGTAACGAATCCGCTGTCGGAAATCAAGGAGACCCGCGATGGCTTCACCTGAACCCCTGCGCTACCAGGGCGGCTTCAGCAACCAGTTCGCGAGCGAGGCGGTGCCCGGCGTGCTGCCGCTCGGACGCAACAGCCCGCAGAAGGCGGCGCACGGCCTGTATGCCGAGCTGCTGAGCGGCAGCGCGTTCACCGCGCCGCGCGCCGAGAACCGGCGCACCTGGATGTACCGGCGCCAGCCGTCGGTGGTGGTCGGCGGCTATGCGCCGTATGCGCAGCCGTGGTGGAAGAGCGGCGCGGCCGACGGCGTGGCGGCGCCGCCCGACCCGCTGCGCTGGGCGCCGACACCGGTGCCCGAGGCAGAAGCCCAGCCGCTGGACTTCGTCGACGGGCTGCGCAGCATCGTCGTCAACGGCGACGTCGATGCGCAGGTCGGCATGGCTGCGCACATCGCGTTCATCAACCGCTCGATGACGCAGCGCGCCTTCGTCAATGCCGATGGCGAGATGCTGCTGGTGCCGCAGCAGGGCACGCTCATGATCACCACCGAGCTCGGCCTGCTGCAGGTGGCGCCCGGCGAGATCGCGCTGCTGCCGCGCGGCCTGGCCTTCAAGGTGGCGGTCGACGGGCCGTCGCGGGTGTACGTCTGCGAGAACCACGGCGCGCATTTCCGCTTGCCGGAACTCGGCCCGATCGGCAGCAACGGGCTCGCGAACCCGCGCGACTTCCAGGCCCCGGTCGCCGCGTTCGAGCCCGACGCGGCACCGCACGAGCTGATCAAGAAATACGGCGGCCGGCTGTGGTCGGCCCGCTGCGCGGCCTCGCCGTTCAACGTGGTCGGCTGGCACGGCAACCTGGCGCCGCTGAAGTACGACACGGCCAACTTCATGACGATCGGCTCGATCAGCTTCGACCACCCGGACCCGTCGATCTTCACGGTGCTCACGTCGCCGAGCGACACGCCGGGCACGGCCAATTGCGACTTCGTGATCTTCCCGCCGCGCTGGCTGGTGGCCGAGGACACCTTCCGCCCGCCCTGGTACCACCGCAACCTGATGAGCGAGTTCATGGGCCTGGTGCTCGGGCAGTACGACGCCAAGCCCGAAGGCTTCCGCCCCGGCGGTGCCAGCCTGCACAACTGCATGGTGCCGCACGGGCCGGACGCCGACGCGTTCGAGCGCGCCTCGAATGCGCCGCTCGCGCCGCACAAGCTCGACAACACGCTGGCCTTCATGTTCGAAAGCCGGTACCGTTTCCGGCCGACCGAATGGGCGATGAGCGGCGGCGCACTCGATGCCGCCTATGCCGATTGCTGGCGCAACCTGAAGGATGGATTCCAATGAGCGGCGCTCTCGACGACACGAACGACGCGGGGCTGCGCAGCTGGGTCGCGTCGGCACAGGATCCGCTGGCCGACTTTCCGATCCAGAACCTGCCGCTCGGGCGCTTTCGACGCCAGGGCAGCGACGAGCCCTGGCGCGGTGGCGTGGCGATCGGCGATCAGGTGCTCGACCTGCGCCTCGCGCACGAGCTGTGCCCGTGGTCGCCCGAGGTGTCGCGGGTGATGGAGCCGCTGGCACGCGGCGATCTCAACGCCTTCATCGCGCTGGGGGCTGCGGCACGCCGCACGCTGCGCGCCGCGTTGTCGAATGCGTTGCGCGAAGGCTCCGACGACGAGCCGTGGCTGCAATCCTGCCTGGTGCCGCAGGCACAGGCCGCGATGGCGCTGCCGTGCGAGGTCGGCGACTACACCGATTTCTACACCGGCATCCACCACGCGACGACCGTCGGAAAACTGTTCCGCCCGGACCAGCCGCTGCTGCCGAACTACGAATGGGTGCCGATCGGCTACCACGGCCGCAGCTCGTCGCTGCAGGTCAGCGGGCAGGCCTTCCACCGCCCGCGCGGGCAGTACAAGACAGAAGCCCAGGCGCCGGTGTTCGGGCCGTGCCAGCGGCTGGACTATGAACTGGAGCTCGGCGCGATCATCGGCCCCGGCAACGCGCTCGGCGAGCCGATCCCGATGGCGCGGGCCGAGGAACACCTGGCCGGGCTGGTGCTGCTGAACGACTGGTCGGCGCGCGACGTGCAGGCCTGGGAGTACCAGCCGCTCGGGCCCTTCCTCGGGAAGAGCTTCGCGACCACGCTGTCGCCGTGGATCGTCACGATGGAGGCGCTGCAGCCGTTCCGCCGGCCGTTCGAGCGGGCGGCCGACCGGCCGCAGCCGCTGCCCCACCTCGATGGCGAAGGCAACCGCGCACAGGGCGCGATCGACATCGTGCTGGAGGTGTGGCTGCAGACGCCGGCGATGCGCGAGCGCGGCGACGCGGCGGTGCGGCTGATGCAATCGAACTTCCGCGACGCGTACTGGACGCTCGCGCAGCTGGTGGCCCACCACAGCAGCAACGGCTGCAACCTGCGCCCGGGCGACCTGCTGGGCAGCGGCACGCAATCGGGGCCGCTGCCGGAGCAGGGCGGCTCGCTGCTGGAGCTGACGCAGGGCGGCAAGCTGCCGATCACGCTGCCGAACGGCGAGACGCGGCGTTTCCTGCAGGATGGCGACAGCGTCGCGCTGCGAGCGTTCTGCGAGCGCGCCGGGCAGCGGCGCATCGGGTTCGGCGAGTGCGTGGCCGAGGTGCTGGCGGCGCGGTCTTAACCTTCGCTTCACCAACCCCTAATCGAGTTCTAACCGCGGGCCCTTATCTTTCGACTCATGCGGAATCCCCCGCGACGCTTGTCCCCAGGAGATCACATGAAGATGAAGTCGTTGACCGCTGCGCTTGCCGCAGCCGGCCTGCTGGCCGCCGGATCGGCCGGCGCCTTCAGCCTGACGCCCGAGTGGCTGAAGAGCAAACCCGAGGCGAAGCCCGCCGCCGTGACCTCGACCGCGCCGGCACCGGTGCCGATGCTGCCGGCCGCGGGCCAGGTGCCCAACTACCGCGCGATCGTCGCGACCTCCGGCCCGGCCGTCGTCGGTGTCACGGTGGCCGGCCTGCACAAGGCCTCGGCCGAGGAGCAGCAGCAGCAAGGCCTGCCGCCCGGCGCCGAGAACGATCCGTTCTTCCAGTTCTTCCGCGGCCTGCCGGGCTTCCAGCAGCGCGGCCAGCGCGGCAACCCGTCGGTGCCGTTCCGCGGCCAGGGCTCGGGTTTCATCATCAGCGCCGACGGCCTGATCCTGACCAATGCCCACGTGGTGCGCGAAGCCAAGGAAGTGACCGTCAAGCTCAGCGACCGCCGCGAGTTCTCGGCCAAGGTGCTGGGCTCGGACGCCGCCACCGACATCGCGGTGCTGCGCATCCAGGCCAAGGACCTGCCGATCGTGCGCCTGGGCGACCCGCAGAACATCGAGGTCGGCGACCCGGTGCTCGCGATCGGCGCGCCCTACGGCTTCGAGCAGACCGCCACCACCGGCATCATCAGCGCGAAGGGCCGCTCGCTGCCCGGCGACGCGGTGGTGCCCTTCATCCAGACCGATGCGGCGGTGAACCCCGGCAACTCCGGCGGCCCGCTGTTCGACGGCACCGGGGCGGTGATCGGCATCAATGCGCAGATCTATTCGCAGACCGGCGGCTTCCAGGGGCTGAGCTTCGCGATCCCGATCAATGTCGCGCTGAAGGTGAAAGACCAGATCGTCGCGACCGGCCGCGCCACGCATGGCCGCCTGGGTGTCGCGGTGCAGGACGTGAACCAGAGTCTGGCCGAGTCGTTCGGCATGAAGCGGCCTGACGGCGCGCTGGTCGCGAAGGTCAGCAAGGACAGCGCGGCCGAGAAGGCCGGCCTGAAGCCGGGTGACGTGATCACCGCGGTGAACGGCGACCCGATCGTGCGCTCGGGGGCGTTGTCGAGCCGCATCGGTCTGGCGGCGCCGGGCGACAAGGTGAAGTTGTCGGTGTGGCGCGACCGGGCCGAGCGTTCGATCGACGTGAAGCTGGGCGGTGCCGATCCGGACGAGGATGTGGCGTCCGCCAACGGCGGCGATTCGCAGGGCGTGCAGCTCGGGCTGTCGCTGCGCCAGCTGACGCGCGAAGAGAAGCGCCAGAGCAAGCTGGAGCAGGGCCTGGTGATCGAGAACGTCGACGGCCCGGCGGCGCGCGCCGGCATCGAGGCGGGCGACGTGCTGCTGGCCATCAACGGCAAGCCGGTCACGTCGATCGAGCAGGTGCGTGCGGTGATGGCCGGCAAGCCGAAGAGCGTGGCGCTGCTGGTCGAGCGCGACGGGGAGCGGATCTTCGTGCCGGTGAACCTGGGCTGACGGCTGCGGCTGTTGGATGGGGAAAGGCCGCCTGCGGGCGGCCTTTTCCGTTGTAGGCGGGCTCACACCTCCTTGTCGTCGATCGCTGCGCGTCCTTTGTCGACATGGGCCTGGAGGCAATCCGTGCACACCGGTCTGCGCTGCAGAGGATGGATGCCTTCCCGCAAGAATCGGCGATCCAGCAAGCGTTCGCAGAGCGCGCAATGACCGGCCTCGTCTGGAGCGAGGGCGGCTCCCGATTTCGCACAGCGGAATGGAACTGTTGTCAATGTGGCCTCACCGGTTGTCGGTTGGATCGAAGGCCGCAGCTTGCCATGCCAGCCGAGTCCTACGGCGCGCGGCTTCCAGGCTGACAAGCCCGTGCGTACCTGCCCGTCCCGCACGGCCGGCCTCGTCCCAGGCACCCGCCGTGTCGCCCGCAGTCCAATGAAGTTCACCTTGATGACAAGAAAGGACTTCATCATGAACAGCCACAAGCCTCTGCTCGCCCCGCTCGCCGCTGCGCTGGCCATCGCCTCCGGCACCGCCGTCTGGGCCCAGGACGACCGCGCCCCGCTGCCCGCTGCCAAGCAGGCCGGTGACATCACCTACGTGACGGGCGGCGTGGCCTATGAAGAGGTGCCGGCGTTCAAGGACGCCAAGCGCGACTACCCGCTCGCGATCGAGATCTACGAGAAGGCCGGCGCGAAGAACCAGTTCACCGCCGACACGCAGGTCAAGCTGATCGACAAGGAAGGCGACGTCGTGTTCGACGCGCAGGCAGACGGCCCCTACATGCTGGTGAAGGCACCGGCGGGGCAGTACAAGATGGAAGCCACGCTGAACGGCAGGACCGTCACGAAGCAGGTCACCGTGAACTCGCGCGGCACGGCCAATCCGGTGGTGGTGTTCCCGCAGGGCACCGACTGACCCACGCAGCGCGTTCACTGCGCTGACGACGGCTCCGTCATCAGCGCGGTGTAGCGGCGCTGCATCTCGTCGGGCGTGAGTTGCTCGATGCTGTGGCCGATCAGCCATTCGTGGCCGAACGGATCACGCAGCTTGCAACTGCGCTCGCCATAGAACTGATCGGTCGGTGCCATCAGCACGGTGGCCCCGGCCGACACCGCTTGCTCGAGCACCGCGTCGGCGTTGTCGACGTGCAGGTGCACGCTGGCGTAGCTGGTGGAACCTCCTATGGGCGGCGCTTCGATGCCGTATTCGGGGAACGCGTCCGACAGCATCAACACCGACGGACCGAGTTCCATCTCGGCGTGCCCGATGCGCCCCGACGGCTCGGTCAGGCGGAACAGCTCCTTCGCACCGAAGGCCTGCGTGTAGAACGCGATCGCCGCGGCGGTGTCGCGCACGCGCAGGTAGGTGAACACTTCATGGATCATCGCGGGCTCCTTGGGGTCATCGGGCCGAAGCGTAGGGGTCCGCCCGGTTCGCTGTCTTGAAGATTTTTTCCGCGGTGTGGCTGGCCTGGTCCGGTGCGAGCGGCTGATAGGCCGTCGGCGTGAGCCCCGAGAAGCTGCGGAACTCACGCACCAGGTGGGCTTGGTCGGCATGGCCTTCAGCGAGCGCGAGCGCTGTCCAGTCGATCGGCGTGCCCGAGGTTCGGCAGCGTGCAGCGATCTGCACGATGCGCTGGAACCGGGCGATCCGCAGGTAGCGCTTGGGCGTCAGCCCGACGCGTTGCGAGAACTCGGCGATGAAGCGCTTCGGCGACCAGCCGAGCGCGCCCCGCACCTCGGCAACGCTGTGCGGCACCGAGCCCTCGAACGCTTGCAGGGCCCATGCGATCGGCGCATCGGCAGCGTGCTGCGGCGCCCGGTGCAGGCGCGACAGCAGCCAGGCTTCCAGATGACGCAGCCGCGCGCCCGCGCCGTGCAAGGCCTGCAGACGGTCGCGCAACGCGGCCGCCTCGGGGCCCCACAGCTCGTCGGGCGTGGCGGGCGTCGACAGTTCCGTCAGCGGCACGCCGAACAGTGCCGCGGCCCCGCCGGCCCGGAAATGCACGCCGACCACCGAGGAGGGCTCACCGGTCTCGCGAAAGAAGGGCAGCTGCTGCGGCGCCTGCACAATGCCGCCGGAAAAGCGTCGGCCCTGCAGGTCATCTGCCGACGCGAAGCGGTTCAGGTGGGTCTGCCGCAGCGCGATGATCAGGTCGGCCCGGCCGGTCGGCAGGTTGCGCTCGCGCGCATGCGGCATCGCGCCGCGCTCGCTGGCCCACAGCACATCGACGAACGCGTCGAGCGGCGGGGCGGGGGTGTGGCGCACGAACATGCGCCGCACCATAAGCCCTCACAGGCTGGTGCGCAACTTCCAGATCTCGGGGAACAGCACCACGTCGAGCATCTTGCGCAGGTAGCCCACGCCGCTCGTGCCGCCGGTGCCGCGCTTGAAGCCGATCACGCGCTCCACCGTCGTCACATGGCGGAAGCGCCAGAGGCGGAACGCATCTTCCAGGTCGGTCAGCTCCTCGCCGAGCTGGTACAGGTCCCAGTGCTGCTGGGGCGCGCGGTAGGCCACCAGCCACGCCTGCTCGACGGCATCGTCGCTCACGTACGGCTGCGACCAGTCGCGTTCCACATGCGAGGCCGGCACCGGCAGCCCGCGCCGCGCCAGCAGCCGCAGCGCCTCGTCGTACAGCGACGGCGCGCGGTACGCCGCCTCGACACGCGCCAGGATCTCCGGCGTGTGCGCATGCGGCTTCAGCATCGCCGCGTTCTTGTTGCCCAGCATGAACTCGATGCAGCGGTACTGCCAGCTCTGGAAGCCGCTGCTGTTGCTCAGGTACGGCCGGATCGCCGAGTACTCCGGCGGCGTCATCGTCGCGAGCACGTCCCACGCATGCACCAGCTGCTCCATGATGCGGCTCACGCGCGCCAGCATCTTGAAGGCGGTGCCCAGGTCGTCGCTCGCGACGCGCTGCACCGCCGCGCCCAGCTCGTGCAGCATCAGCTTCATCCACAGCTCGCTGGTCTGGTGCTGCACGATGAACAGCATCTCGTTGTGTTCGGGCGACAGCGGGTGCTGCGCGTTCAGCACCTCGTCGAGGTGCAGGTAGTCGCCATAGCTCATGTCGCTCGAGAAGTCGAGCTGCGCACCTTCCTCGCGGACGATCTTCTCGCCGTCGGTGTTGCCGGATTCGTGATGCGGGCAGCTCATGTCACCGCCGCGCGCTGGTTGAAGCGGGCCTGCTGCCACTCGCCGGTCTGCAGCACCTGCACCAGGTGCTCCACCGCCTCCCACACGTCGACGAAGCGCGTGTACAGCGGCGTGAAGCCGAAGCGCAGGATGTCGGGCGCGCGGAAGTCGCCGATCACGCCGCGCGCGATCAGTGCCTGCATGATCGGGTAGCCGCCGTCGGCACGCGCGAAGCTCGCCTGGCTGCCGCGCTGCGCCGCATCGCGCGGCGTCTGCAGCGTGAGCCCGTGGCCGGCGCAGCGCGCCTCCACCAGCGCGATGAACAGCTCGCTCAGCGCGATCGACTTGCGGCGCAGCGCCGGCTGCCCGCCGAGGGCTTCGGCGGCGAGCATCGTGTCGACGCCGCATTCCAGCGCGGCCAGCGACAGCACCGGCGGCGTGCCGCAGATGAAGCGGCCGATGCCGGCGGCGGGGTGGTAGTCGGGCGTGAACTGGAACGGCGCCGCATGGCCGAGCCAGCCCGACAGCGGCTGCCACAGCTGCTCGGCGTCCATGCGCGCGGTGATCGTCGGGTGCACCCAGACGAAGGCCGGCGCGCCGGGCCCGCCGTTCAGGTACTTGTAGCCGCAGCCCACCGCGAAGTCGGCCGCGCCGGCACGCGGGCCGCTGCCCTTCAGGTTCACCGGCACCGCGCCGGCCGAGTGCGCGAGATCCCACACCACCAGCGCGCCCGCGGCATGCACCGCGAGGTTGGTCTCTTCCATGCGGTGCATGCGGCCGCTGCGGTAGTTCACGTGCGTCAGCATCAATACCGCGAGGCGGTCGTCGATCAGCGCCGGGATCTCGTCGGCCTCGGCCAGCACCAGCTCGAAGCCGCGCTGCCGCGCCAGGCTCTCGGCGATGTACAGGTCGGTCGGGAAGTTGAAGCGCTCCGAGACGATGCGCTTGCGGCCCGGCGTGTCGCGCTGCGCCAGGTCGAGCGCGGCCGACAAGGCCTTGAACAGGTTCACCGAGGTCGAGTCGGCGACGATCAGCTCATCGGGCCCGGCCCCCAGCAGCGAGGCGATCTTGTTGCCGATGCGCTGCGGCAGGTCGATCCAGCCGGCGGTGTTCCAGCTCTTGATCAGGTCGCGGCCCCATTCGGCGGTGGCGACCTGCTGCACGCGGGCTGCGGTGGCGCGCGGCAGGGCGCCGAGCGAATTGCCGTCGAGGTAGATCACGCCGTCGGGCAGGTCGAACAGCGCGCGCAGCGGCGCCAGTTCATCACGGGCGTCGAGCGCCAGGCAGTCTTGTCGTGTCGTCATTCGGGAGGTCTTTCAGAGTTCTCGCAACACCGCGCGCACCGGCGAGGCACAGGCCAGCATCAGCTTCAGCGGCAGCGCGATCAGTTCGTAGTCGCCGGCCGGCACGTCGTCGAGCACCAGGTTCTCCAGCACGCGCAGATCGCGCGCCAGCAGCTGGTGATGGCTGTCCAGCGTCTTGCTGTCGGCCGGGTCGACCGACTGGCTGTCGATGCCCACCAGCCGCACGCCGCGGTCGGCCAGCCAGACGATGGTCTCGGGGGCGAACGAGCTGAACTCGGGCGACCACGCGGTCGGCGCCTTCAGCACGCTGCGCACCAGCACGCGCGGTGGCAGGTCGGCGGCGAACGGCGCCAGGTGCTCCGGCCGCACCAGCGGGCCGACGCCGATCGCGTGGATCACGCGGCAGCGGCCCAGGTACGGCGCCAGGTCGACCGCGCCGATGGCCGGCGCATCGTCGCCGTAGTGCAGCGGCGCATCGGCGTGCGCGCCGATGTGCGGCGACATCGTGATCGCGCTCAGGTTGACCGGGCAGCCCGGGCCGATGCGCGCGGTCCAGGCCTGCGAGTAGGCCTCGTCGCCGGGGAACAGCGGCGAGTCGGGGGCGATGGGTGGGGAGATGTCCCAGAGCTTTTTCACGGCCGGAACAGTAGCACCGCCGTTGGCGTCGTGGTGTCGGTTATTTCAGACATCCCGTCGTGGCCAATAAATGCTTGACACCTGAAATATCAAGCTCTAAATTTCATCGGCCCGGCGATTTCCGCCGTGGCGCTCCGGAGATCACGCACATGCGCATCGCCTGCATCGGCGGCGGCCCCGCGGGCCTGTACTTCGCGCTGTTGATGAAGAAGCAGGACCCGTCGCACGAGGTCACGGTGATCGAGCGCAACCGCGCCGACGACACCTTCGGCTGGGGCGTCGTGTTCTCCGACCAGACGCTCGGGGCCGTGCAGCGCAGCGACCCGAAGAGCGCGGCGCAGATCCTCGATGCGTTCAACCACTGGGACGACATCGAGGTGCACTTCAAGGGCGAGGTAGTCCGCTCGTCCGGCCATGGCTTCTGCGGCATCGGCCGGCGCAAGCTGCTGAACATCCTGCAGGACCGTTGTGCCGAAGAGGGCGTGCGGCTGCGCTTCGAGACCGAGTGCAGCGACGACACCGCGCTCGATGCCGACCTCGTGATCGCCTGCGACGGCCTGAACAGCCGCATCCGCAGCCGCTACGCCGCCACCTACGAGCCCGATGTCGAAACCCGGCTGTGCCGCTTCGTCTGGCTCGGCACGCGCAAGCGCTTCGATGCGTTCACGTTCGCGTTCGAGCGCACCGAGTGGGGCTGGTTCCAGGTGCACGCCTACCGCTTCGATGCCGACACCTCCACCTTCRTCGTCGAGGCGCCCGAGCCGGTGTGGCGCGCCGCGGGCCTGGCCGACATGGGCAAGGAAGAGAGCATCGCGTTCTGCGAGAAGCTGTTCGCGAAGATCCTGGACGGCCATGCGCTGATGTCGAACGCGGCGCACCTGCGCGGCTCGGCGCAGTGGATCCGCTTCCCGCGGGTGGTCTGCAAGCGGTGGGTGCACCACAATGGCCGCGCGCCGGTCGTGCTGATGGGCGACGCGGCGCACACCGCGCATTTCTCGATCGGCTCGGGCACCAAGCTCGCACTCGAGGATGCGATCGACCTGGCGGCGGCGATCGCTGCGCACCCCGGCGCCCTCGACCAGGCCCTGGCCGCCTACGAGGCGCAACGCAGCATCGAGGTGCTGAAGATCCAGAACGCGGCGCGCAACTCCACCGAATGGTTCGAGAACGTCGAACGCCATGCGCGGCTCGACGCACCGCAGTTCGCGTACTCGCTGCTGACGCGCTCGCAGCGCATCTCGCACGAGAACCTGCGGCTGCGCGATGCGGCCTACGTCGGCGGCTACGAACGGTGGCTGGCGCAGCGCGCCGGGCTCGACGGCACGCACACCGTGCCGCCGATGTTCACGCCGTTCACGCTGCGCGGCGTGACGCTGAAGAACCGCGTCGTCGTCTCGCCGATGGCGCAGTACAGCGCGGTCGACGGCGTGCCGGGCGACCACCACCTGGTGCACCTGGGGGCCCGGGCGCTGGGCGGCGCGGGCCTGGTGTTCGCCGAGATGACCTGCACCTCGCCCGATGCGCGCATCACGCCGGGCTGCCCCGGGCTGTACACCGATGCGCAGATGCGGGCGTGGCAGCGCATCGTCGATTTCGTGCACCAGGGCAGCAGCGCGAAGATCGCGATGCAGCTGGGCCATGCCGGCGCGAAGGGCTCGACACGCGTGCCGTGGGATGGAGAAGACCTGCCGCTGGCCGAAGACAACAGTGAGGGCAACTGGCCGCTGATCTCGGCCTCGCCGCAGCAGTACCTGGACGGCGTCAGCGCGTGGTCGCGGGCGATGACGCGCGACGACATGGACCGCGTCACTGCCGATTTCGTCGCGGCGACGAAGCGTGCCGCGCAGGCCGGCTTCGACTGGCTGGAGCTGCACTGCGCGCACGGCTACCTGCTGTCGTCGTTCCTGTCGCCGCTGACCAACCAGCGCACCGACGGGTATGGCGGCGAACTGGCGAACCGGTTGCGCTACCCGCTGGAGGTACTGATGGCGATGCGCGCGGCGTGGCCGGCCGACAAGCCGCTGTCGGTGCGCATCTCCGCGCACGACTGGGTGCCGGGCGGCACGACGCCCGACGATGCGATTGCCATCGCGCGGGCGTTGAAGGCGGCCGGTGCCGACCTGGTCGACGTGTCGTCCGGACAGGTCAGCCCGCAGCAGCGGCCGGTGTACGGGCGCATGTACCAGACGCCGTTCGCCGAGGCGATCCGCAACGAGGCCGGCATCGCGACGATGGCGGTCGGCGCGATCTTCGAGGCCGACCATGTGAACGGCATCATCGCGGCCGGCCGCGCCGACCTGTGCGCGATCGCGCGGCCGCACCTGGCGAACCCGGCCTGGACGCTGCTGGAGGCCGCGAAGATCGGCCATGTCAACGGCGTCGGGGCCGACTGGCCGCGGCAGTACGTCGCGGGGAAGTCGCAGCTGGAGCGCAACCTGGAGCGCGAGCGGGCGATGGCGGCGCAGACGGCGGGGCTGTCGGCGCAGGAGCAGGCGAACCTGGCGCAGGGGGTGTGATGGGGATGGACGGCTTGCACGCGGTGGTGACCGGCGGCGGCAGCGGGATCGGTGAGGCGATCGCGGCGGTGTTGCTGGGACAGGGGGTGCACGTGACATTGATGGGGCGAGATGAAGCCCGGTTGCTGGCGGCACGGGCGCGCTTGGCGGGCAGGGCTTCGACAGGCTCAGCCCGAACGGATTCCCCCCCGTTCGCTCCGGCTCCACCCCCGTTCGCCCTGAGCTTGTCGAAGGGTCGGGCTGAGC
>NZ_JBFUFQ010000128.1:0-16450 GCF_056403355.1 Rhizobacter sp. P2_H3
GCGGCGCGCAGCCGGGACACCGCCGTGCAGTCGCGCGCTGCGGGGGGCGCGTCGGCGAGCGCGCGCGACGCGCCGCTTGTCGGATGGCCGGCCACATCGAACAGGTCCTTGATGCTGACGGCCAACCCGGCGAGCGGCGGCAGCGGCAGGCCGGCGGCGGCCTGCGCATCGATGCCGGCCGCGACGGCCTGCGTGCCGGCGAAGCGGCGGATGAAGGTGTGCCGGTTGACGGGGAGGTCGGCGGCGGCCTGGCTGCGCGCCAGCGCGTCGACGGCGGTCGAGCGACCCAGCTGGATCTCGCTGACGGCAGCGGTGAGGTCAAGAGGCATGGAGAGGGGAGGAGGCCGTGCTACACTCTACGGGTTTATCTGAATGCAATCCCTCTCTCGTACCGAGAGAGGTGGCGCAGCAGAAAACAAATCGCGAATCCGGCTGTTGAAAGGTGTTGCAGAGGTCTCAAAACCTTGCAATTCGAGACGGATTCTAGAACCAACCTTTGGAGTTCACATGACCATCACCATGCGTGAGATGCTGGAAGCCGGCGTCCATTTCGGCCACCAAACCCGCTTCTGGAACCCGAAGATGGCCCCGTACATCTACGGCCATCGCAACAAGATCCACATCATCAACCTCGAGAAGACGCAGCCGCTCTTCAACGACGCGTTGAAATTCATCCGCCAGTTGGCAGCACGCCGCGGCACCATCCTGATGATCGGCACCAAGCGCCAGGCTCGCGAAGTCATCGCGACGGAAGCCCGCCGTGCCGGCATGCCCTTCGTCGACCAGCGCTGGCTGGGCGGCATGATGACCAACTTCAAGACGGTCAAGGGCTCGCTGAAGAAGCTGAAGGACATGCAGGCCCAGATCGAAGCCGGCACCGAGATCCGCATCAAGAAGGAAGCGCTGATGTTCCAGCGCGACCTGGCCAAGCTCGAGAAGGACATCGGCGGCATCCAGGACATGAACGCGCTGCCCGATGCGATGTTCGTGATCGACGTCGGCTACCACAAGATCGCCGTTGCCGAAGCCAAGAAGCTCGGCATCCCGGTGATCGGCATCGTCGACTCGAACCACTCGCCCGAAGGCATCGACTACGTGATCCCGGGCAACGACGACTCGTCGAAGGCCGTGGCGCTGTACGCCAAGGCGGTGGCCGATGCGATCATCGACGGCAAGGCCAACGCGAGCAACGAAGTGGTGCAAGCCGTTTCGGCCGAGGGCGATGAATTCGTGGAAGTCAGCGAGAACGCCTGATCCCGATGCCCCTGCCYGCTGAAAGGCGAGCGCACAAAGGGGCTGTCACAGCCCCTTTTTTTCAACCCGAGATCATTCGGCGCCCGGCCTCCGGCGGGGCGCCCAGCACACGGAGATTCAAGATGGCTGCAATCACTGCAAGCATGGTCGGCGAACTGCGCGCGAAGACCGACGCCCCGATGATGGAGTGCAAGAAGGCGCTGACGGAAGCCGGCGGCGACATGGAAAAGGCCGAAGAGCTGCTGCGCGTCAAGCTGGGCAGCAAGGCCGGCAAGGCCGCGTCGCGCATCACGGCCGAAGGCGTCGTGACGGCGGCGGTCGTCGGCAACGCCGGCGCGCTGGTCGAGGTCAACTGCGAGACCGACTTCACCTCGAAGAACGACATGTTCCTGAACTTCGCGAAGGCCTGCTCGCAGCTGGCCGCCGAGAAGAAACCGGCCGACGTGGCTGCGCTGTCGGCACTGCCGTACTCGCAGGACGGCTACGGCCCGACGCTCGACGACGTCCGCAAGGGCCTGATCGGCACGATCGGCGAGAATATGACGATCCGCCGCTTCAAGCGCTATGAAGGCGCCAAGCTGGCCAGCTACCTGCACGGCACCCGCATCGGCGTGCTGGTCGAGTTCGAAGGCGACGAGACCGCCGCCAAGGACGTCGCGATGCACATCGCCGCGATGAAGCCGGTGTCGCTGGCCTCGTCGGAAGTGCCCGCCGAGCTGATCGAGAAGGAACGCGCCGTGGCCGCCGGCAAGGCTGCCGAAGATGCGAAGGCGGCCGAGGCTGCCGGCAAGCCGGTGCAGTCGGCCGAGATCGTCGCGAAGCGCATCGAAGGCTCGGTGCAGAAGTTCCTGAAGGAAGTCAGCCTGCTGAACCAGACCTTCGTCAAGAACGACAAGCAGACCGTCGAGCAGATGCTCAAGGGCGCGAACACCACCGTCAAGGGCTTCACGCTGTACGTCGTCGGCGAAGGCATCGAGAAGAAGGTCGACGACTTCGCCGCCGAAGTGGCCGCGCAGGTCGCGGCCGCCAAGGGCGGCTGAGGCGAGAGAGACAGCGAGAGGCGGCGGGGCGCTCACGAGGCGTCCTGTCGCGGTGGTTAGACTTCGGCGCCGCAAGGCTTGACCAACTCGGGGAGAAAACCGCATGCCGGCGTACAAGCGAATCCTGCTCAAGCTCTCGGGCGAAGCCCTGATGGGCGACGATGCCTACGGGATCAACCGGGCCACCATCGTTCGCATGGTGCGCGAGGTGCAAGAGGTGACGCAGCTCGGCTGCGAGGTCGCCGTCGTGATCGGCGGCGGCAACATCTTCCGCGGCGTGGCCGGTGGCTCGGTCGGGATGGACCGCGCGACCGCCGACTACATGGGCATGCTCGCCACCGTGATGAACTCGCTGGCGCTGGCCGACACGATGCGCCAGGAGGGCATGACCGCCCGCGTGATGTCGGCCATCAGCATCGAGCAGGTCGTCGAGCCCTACGTGCGGCCGAAGGCGCTGCAGTACCTCGAGGAAGGCAAGGTCGTGATCTTCGCGGCCGGTACCGGCAACCCGTTCTTCACGACCGACACGGCCGCTGCGCTGCGCGGCGCGGAGATGGGCGCCGAGATCGTGCTGAAGGCGACCAAGGTCGACGGCGTCTACAGTGCCGACCCCAAGAAGGACCCGAGCGCGACGCGCTACAGTCAGATCAGTTTCGATGAAGCCATCACCCGCAACCTGCAGGTGCTGGACGCCACGGCCTTCGCGCTGTGCCGCGACCAGAAGCTGCCGATCAAGGTGTTCAGCATCTTCAAGGCCGGTGCCCTGAAGCGGGTGGTGATGGGTGAGGACGAGGGCACCCTCGTCCACGTGTGAGCGTTTGAGGAAACCGACATGAGCATCGCCGACATCAAGAAGACGGCCGAGCAGAAGATGGGCCGGACGATCGAATCGTTCAAGGGTGAACTGCAGAAGATCCGCACCGGCCGGGCCCACCCGGGCCTGCTCGACCAGGTGCAGGTCGACTACTACGGCTCGATGCTGCCGATCAGCCAGGTCGCCAACGTGACCCTGCTGGACGCCCGCACGATCACCGTGCAGCCCTGGGAAAAGGGCATGGGCGCGAAGATCGAGAAGGCCATCCGCGAATCCGACCTGGGCCTGAACCCGTCGTCGCAGGGCGACCTGCTGCGCGTGCCGATGCCCGCGCTGACCGAAGAGCGCCGCCGCGACCTGACCAAGGTCGTGCGCAACGCCGGCGAAGACGCCAAGATCGCCACGCGCAACCTGCGCCGCGATGCCAACGAGCATGCGAAGAAGCTGCTGAAGGACAAGGAGATCACCGAAGACGACGAGCGCCGCTCGCTCGACGAGGTGCAGAAGCTGACCGACCGCACGATCGCCGAGATCGATCGCCTGATCGCCGGCAAAGAAGCGGAGATCATGGCCGTCTGACGCGGCCGTGAAAGCAGCATCGTTTCCTCCCTGTTTTCCCGCTCGACCCCTGTGGACACCGTAGCCCGCGTTCCACGCCACGTGGCCATCGTGATGGACGGCAACGGCCGCTGGGCCAAGAAACGGCTGATGCCGCGCTTCTTCGGCCACAAGCAGGGCGTCGATGCGCTGGTGCGCACCGTCGAAGCCTGTGCCGACCGCGGCATCGAATACCTCACCGTGTTCGCGTTCTCGTCCGAGAACTGGAAGCGGCCGACCGAAGAGGTGTCCGGGCTGATGAGCCTGGTGCTGGTCGCCGTCTCGAAGTACCTGGCCAAGCTGGCGGGCGAGGGCGTGCGCATCCGCATCGTCGGCGACCGCTCGCAGGTGTCCGACAAGGTGCGCGCCGCCTGGGACGAGGCCGAGCGCACCACCGCCGGGAACCGGCGCATCACGCTGTCGGTCGCGTTCAACTACGGCGGCCGCTGGGACATCGTGCAGGCCTGCCAGCAGGCCATCGCGGCGGGCGTGCCGGCGCACGAGCTCGACGAAGCGAAGCTCGGCAGCTACATGGCGATGAATTTCGCGCCCGATCCCGACCTCTTCATCCGCACCGGCGGCGAGGTGCGCATCAGCAACTTCCTGCTGTGGCAGGTGGCGTACTCCGAACTGGTGTTCAGCGACTGCCTGTGGCCGGAGTTCGGCACCGTGCAGCTCGATGCCGCGCTGGCCGACTACGCGAGCCGCGACCGCCGCTTCGGCCGCGTGAACAGTGCCGACGTGGCGACCGAGGCGGGGGCCTGAGCGTGCTGAAGCAACGCATCATCACCGCCGTCGTGCTGCTGCTCGTGCTGCTGCCGGCGATGTTCGCGCCGATGGCGTGGCCGTTCGCGCTGATCACGCTGCTGATGATCGGCGCGGCCGGCTGGGAGTGGGCGCGGCTGAATGCGGCGCCGTCCGCTCTCGCGATCGGGCTGGGCGTCACGCTGGCCGCGGCCTGTGCCGCCGCGATGGCGGCTGGCTGGGTGCACCCCGGTGCCAGCCCCGCGTGGTGGCTGGCGTTCGCGGTGTGGGTGCTGGGCGGCGCGCTCGCGCTGCGGGTCGGGCCGGGGGCCTGGCCGCAACTGCCCACGGTTGCCCGCTGGGTGCTCGGGCTGGCCGCGCTGTGGACGGCCTGGCTGGCGCTCGCCGGTGCGAAGACCATCGGCGTCAACTTCCTGCTGTCGGTGCTGTGCCTGGTGTGGGCGGCCGACATCGCCGCCTACTTCGGCGGCAAGGCCTTCGGCCGCCGCAAGCTTGCCCTGTCCATCAGCCCCGGCAAGAGCTGGGAAGGCGTCTGGAGCGGCATGCTGGGCGTGCTGGTGCTGGCCGGTGCCTGGATCGCGCTCGACCGGTCGATCCAGCCCGATTCGGCCAGCCTCTACACGCTGCTGCTGCAGCGCTTCGGTGTCTTCGGCCTGGTGCTGTCGCTGGTGTTCCTCTGCGCGATGAGCGTGGTCGGCGACCTGGTCGAATCGCTGGTCAAGCGTGCCGCCGGCGCCAAGGACAGCAGCGGCCTGTTGCCCGGGCACGGTGGCGTGCTCGACCGGGTCGACGCGCTGCTGCCGGTGTTCCCGATCGCGATGGCGCTCAGCTCGCTGTAGCGGCCCCCGGCACCCTCCGGCCGCACTCCTGCGCCACGCCACCTTCTTGCCAGGCCTACCGATGTCAGAAGTCTCGTCTCCCCGCCAGCGGGTGTGCATCCTCGGCTCCACCGGCAGCGTCGGCACCAGCACGCTCGACGTGCTGGCGCGCCATCCCGGGCGCTTCGAGGTGTTCGCGCTGTCGGCGCACAGCCGCAGCGACGAGCTGCTCGCGCAGTGCCTGCAATGGAAGCCCCGCTTCGCGGTGATGACGGATCCGGCGCACGCGAAGCGCCTGCGCAGCGCGTTGCGCGAGGCCGGCGCCGCCACCGAAGTGCTCGAAGGCGCGGCCGCGCTGGAACAGGTTGCCGCCCACCCCGAGGTCGACAGCGTGATGGCTGCGATCGTCGGTGCCGCCGGGCTGCCGTCGTGCCTGGCCGCGGCGCGCGCCGGCAAGCGGCTGCTGCTGGCCAACAAGGAGGCGCTGGTCGTCGGCGGGGCGTTCTTCATGGACGCGGTGCGCACCGGCGGCGCCACCTTGCTGCCGGTCGACAGCGAGCATTCGGCGATCTTCCAGTGCCTGCCGGAAGACCGCAGCACCTGGCCGCAGCGCATCGACCACCTGCTGCTCACCGCCTCGGGCGGCCCGTTCCGCCGCCGCGATCCGGCCACGCTGCACAGCGTGACGCCCGACGAGGCCTGCGCGCATCCCAACTGGGTGATGGGCCGCAAGATCTCGGTCGACTCGGCGACGATGATGAACAAGGCGCTCGAGGTCATCGAGGCACGCTGGCTGTTCGACCTGGCGCCGCAGCAGATTCGCGTCGTGCTGCACCCGCAGAGCGTGATCCATTCGATGGTGGTGCTGCGCGACAACTCGGTGCTGGCCCAGCTCGGCACGCCCGACATGCGCGTGCCGATCGCCTACAGCCTGTCGTTCCCCGAACGCATCGAGTCGGGTGCTTCGCAGCTCGATTTCCTGCAGATGTCGGCACTGAGCTTCGAGGAGGCCGACTTCGTGCGCTACCCGGGCCTGAAACTCGCTTGGGACACGCTGCGCGGGCCTGAAGGCAGCACCGCGATCCTCAACGCCGCCAACGAGATTGGTGTCGCTTCATTTCTGGCAGGAACCATCCGCTTCGATCAGATTCACAGCGTCAATGTCAGCACCCTCGACGCCATGACCCCGGAACGCGACGCCTGCCGCTCGCTCGACGGATTGATCGCGCTCGACGAACAGGCGCGGCGCGTCGCCCGGGCCCGCGTGGCGGAGATGGGCGCATGAACGCCGCGGCCATCATCGGCTTCGTCGTGACGCTCGGGATCCTGATCGTCATCCACGAGTACGGCCACTACAGCGTGGCGCGCGCCTGCGGTGTCAAGGTGCTGCGCTTCTCGATCGGCTTCGGCCGCGTGCTGTGGCGCCACCAGCGCACGCCCGACAGCACCGAATTCGTGCTGTCGGTGCTGCCGCTGGGCGGCTACGTGAAGATGCTCGACGAGCGCGAAGGCCCGGTGGCACCGGGCGAGCAGTCGCAGGCCTTCAACCGCAAGCCGCTGTGGCAGCGCGCCGCGGTGGTCGCGGCCGGGCCGATCGCCAACCTGCTGCTGGCCGTGCTGTTCTATTCGGCGGCGCACTGGATCGGCGTGGAAGAACCCCGGGCCGTGCTCGCGACGCCGCCGGCCGGCAGCCTCGCCGAGCGCGCCGGGCTGCATGCCGGCGACACCGTGTCGGCCACCTCGCGCGACGGCAACGACTGGGACGACGTGCAGTCGATGAACGACCTGAGCTGGCAACTCACGCAGGCCCTGCTGCGCACCGAGAAGCTGCAGCTGATGGTGGCCGATGCGCGCGGGCACGGCTCGCGCGCGGTGACGCTGGACGTCGACACGCTGGACACCTACGACGTGACGCCGCAGACGCTGGATCGCATCGGCGTCAGCGCCCTGAGTGCCGCGGTGCTCGGGCCGTTGACGCCGGGYGGCGCCGGCGACACGGCCGGCCTGCGCCGCGGCGACCGCGTGCTCGACATCGACGGCGTGCCGGTGCCGGACGCCAACCGCATGCTGCAGCTGATCCGCGCCAATGGCGCCGACGGCGAATCGACGGCCATGCCGTGGCGGGTGCAGCGCGGCACCCAGGTGCTCACGCTGAGCGTGCGCCCGGCGGTCGCGGTGGACGGCGGGCAGCGCGTCGGCCGCATCGGGGCCGGCATCGCGGCGTCCTACGAGATGGTGACGGTTCGCTACGGACTGTGGGGCGGCATGACGCAGGCGGTGCAGCGCACCTGGGACTCATCGGTGCTGACGATCAAGATGCTCGGCCGCATGCTGATCGGCCAGGCCTCGCTGAAGAACCTGAGCGGCCCCATCACGATCGCCGACTACGCCGGCAAGTCGATCCAGCTCGGCCCGGTCTATTTCCTGATGTTCATCGCCGCGGTCAGCGTGAGCCTCGGCGTGCTGAACCTGCTGCCGCTACCGATCCTCGACGGGGGACACCTGATGTATTATCTTTTCGAAGCGGTGACGGGGCAGCCTCTCTCGGACGTGTGGCTTGAGCGGCTGCAGCGGGGCGGGGTGGCGATCATGCTCTTGATGATGTCGCTCRCTCTCTACAACGATGTGGCCCGGCAGTTGGGCCTGCACTGATCACCGAATGCGCAATCCCCTCGTTCTGCAGTTCCGCCCCGTCCACCCCCGTTCCCTGCGTCCCACCGTCCTCAGCATCGCGCTGGCGGCGGCATTGCATGCAGGATCGGCCTGGGCGGTGACCCCCTTCGAGTTGAAAGACATCCGCGTCGAGGGCCTGCAACGGTCCGATGCCGGCACGGTGTTCGCCTCGCTGCCGTTTCGCATCGGCGACACCTACAACGACGAGAAGGGYGCGGCGGCGCTGCGCGCGCTGTTCGCCACCGGCCTGTTCAAGGACGTGCGCATCGAGATCGACGGCAACGTCGTCGTCGTGATCGTCGAGGAGCGCTCGGTCATCGCGAACATCGACTTCGTCGGCCTGCGCGAGTTCGACAAGGACACGCTGACCAAGTCGCTGAAGGATTTCGGCATCGGCGAAGGCCTGCCTTTCGACAAGGCGCTGGCCGACCGCGCCGAGCAGGAGCTCAAGCGCCAGTACCTGACGCGCAGCCTGTACGGCGCCGAGGTCGTGACCACCGTCACCCCGCAGGAGCGCAACCGCGTCAACGTGACCTTCACGATCACCGAAGGCTCGGCCGCTCGCATCAGCGAGATCCGCATCCTCGGCAGCCATGCGTTCTCCGAAAGCACGCTGCTGGGCCTGTTCGACCTGAACGACGGCGGCTGGCTGAGCTGGTATACCAAGGCCGACCGCTACTCGCGCGCCAAGCTGACGGCCGACCTGGAGACGCTGCGCT
This sequence comes from Rhizobacter sp. P2_H3, assembly GCF_056403355.1. Classification (NCBI taxonomy): domain Bacteria; kingdom Pseudomonadati; phylum Pseudomonadota; class Betaproteobacteria; order Burkholderiales; family Sphaerotilaceae; genus Rhizobacter; species Rhizobacter sp. P2_H3. The sequence continues at coordinate 8,681 of NZ_JBFUFQ010000128.1, forward strand.
CGTACTACCTGAACCGCGGCTACCTGGAGTTCCAGGTCGAGTCGACCCAGGTCGCGATCTCGGCCGACAAGCAGGACATCACGATCACCGTCAACATCAAGGAAGGCCAGCCCTACACGGTGACGGCGGTCAAGCTCGAGGGCGAGTACCTCGGCAAGGAAGAAGACTTCAAGACGCTCGTCAAGGTGAAGCCGGGCGAGGCCTACCGCGCCGAGTCGGTGGCCGAGACGACCAAGGCCTTCACCGAGCGCTTCGGCAGCTTCGGCTATGCGTTCGCCCGCGTCGAGCCGCGCACCGACATCGACCGCGCGACCGGCCAGGTCGTGCTGACGCTGGTGGGCGATCCGCAGCGCCGCGTGTACGTGCGCCGCGTCAACGTCGCCGGCAACAGCCGCACCCGCGACGAGGTGGTGCGCCGCGAGTTCCGGCAGTTCGAATCGTCGTGGTACGACGGGCGCCGCATCAAGCTGTCGCGCGACCGGGTGGACCGGCTGGGCTACTTCAGCGAGGTCAACGTCGAGACGAACGAGGTGCCCGGCTCGCAGGACCAGGTCGACCTGACGCTGACCGTCAAGGAAAAGCCGACCGGCAACCTGATCGTCGGCGCCGGCTTCTCGAGCGCCGACCGGCTGGCGCTGAACGCATCGATCCGGCAGGACAACGTGTTCGGCTCGGGCAACTACCTCGGCATCGAGCTGAACACCAGCCGCTCGAGCCGCACGCTCGACCTGAGCGCGGTCGACCCGTACTTCACGATCGACGGCATCTCGCGCGCGGTCGACCTGTACTACCGCACCGTCAAGCCGCTGAACAGCCAGGGCGAGGAATACCAGCTGGTGACGCCGGGTGCGTCGATCCGCTTCGGCGTGCCGTTCAGCGAGTACGACACGGTGTTCTTCGGCATCGGCATCGAGCGCACCGAGATCCGCGGGGCGACCTCGCTGCCCAACAATTACTTCCTGTACCGCCTGCGTTACGGCGATGCAAGCACCTCGGTGCCGGTGACGATCGGCTGGTCGCGCGACCTGCGCGACAGCGCGCTGGTGCCCAACGACGGCAGCTTCAAGCGCATCAACATCGAATGGGGGGCCGCCGGCGACACGCGCTACGTCCGCACCAACACGCAGTACCAGCTGTACATCCCGATCACCAAGAAGTACACCCTGGCGTTCAACTCCGAGCTCGGCTGGGGCCGGGGCCTGAACGGCCAGCGCTACCCGATCTTCAAGAACTTCTACGGCGGCGGTCTCGGCACGGTGCGCGCGTTCGACCAGGGCTCGCTCGGGCCGGTCGACGTGGTCGGCTCGTACAGCGGCGGCCCGAAGCGGCTGAACATCAACAGCGAGCTGTACCTGCCGGTGCCGGGCTCGGGCAACGACCGCACGCTGCGCATCTTCGGCTACGTCGATGCCGGCAACGTGTGGGGCGAGAACGAGAAGCCCACCTGGGAGAGCATGCGGGCGTCGGCCGGCATCGGGCTGAGCTGGGTGTCGCCGGTGGGCCCGCTGAAGCTCAGCTACGGCGAACCCATCCGCTACAAGTCAACAGATAGAATTCAACGTTTGCAATTCCAGATCGGGACCGCGTTCTAATGAATAGCTCAAGATTGAAGTCCCTGCATCTCGTGCTGGCCGCCGCGACGCTGGCGTTCGCAGCCGTGGGTGTGCAGGCGCAGGAATTGAAGATCGGCTACGTGAGCCTCGACAAGGTGCTGCGCGATGCGGTGCCTGCGAAGGCGGCGCAGACCAAGCTGGAAGCCGAGTTCTCGAAACGCGAGAAAGACCTGAACGAGTTCGGCACCCGCCTGAAGGCGGCCGGCGACAAGCTCGAGAAAGACCAGCCGACGCTGGCCGAATCCGAGAAGAYCCGCCGCCAGCGCGACCTGATCGACCAGGACCGCGAGTTCCAGCGCAAGCGCCGCGAGTTCCAGGAAGACCTGAACCAGCGCAAGAACGAGGAACTGGCCTCGGTGGTGGAGCGGGCCAACAAGGTCATCAAGCAGATCTACGAGACCGACAAATACGACCTCATCCTGCAGGATGTCGTCTTTGCCAGCCCGCGCATCGACATCACCGACAAGGTGATCAAGGCGCTGAACGCCCAGCAAGGCGGCAAGTGAGCCGTGGATGCGGTTCAACTCGGTGACATCGCCGCCCAGCTCGGCGGCGAACTGATCGGCAGCGCCTCGCTGCGCATCGACCGCATCGGCCCGCTCGAGGGCGCCACGCCCGGCACGATCTCCTTTCTCTCGAATCCCCGCTATGCCGCGCAGCTCGCGGCCAGCGCCGCCGGCTGCGTGATCGTCGCGCCGGCCATGCGCGATGCAGCGGTCGCCCGCGGCGCGGCCCTGGTCTGCGACGACCCCTACCTGGCCTTCGCGAAGCTCACGCAGTGGTGGGCGGCGCGCTCGCGCCCGGCGGTGGCGGCCGGCATCCACCCGAGTGCCGTCGTCGAGGCGGGCGCCGTGATCGACGCCGGCGCGAGCATCGGCGCGTTCGTGCTGGTCGAGGCCGGCGCGCGCATCGGCGCCGGCGCCGTCATCGGGGCGCACTGCGTGATCGGTCGTGGCGCGAGCGTCGGCGCCGGCACGCGTCTCGCGCCGCGCGTCACGCTGCTGGCCGATTGCCACATCGGCGAGCGCGGCATCGTGCACAGCGGGGCCGTGATCGGTGCCGACGGATTCGGTTTCGCGCCGACCCAGGGGCGCTACGAGAAGATCGAGCAGCTTGGCGGCGTGCGCATCGGCAACGATGTCGAGATCGGCGCCAACACCTGCATCGACCGCGGCGCGCTGGCCGACACCGTCATCGAGGACGGCGCCAAGCTCGACAACCTGATCCAGGTGGCCCACAACGTGCACATCGGACGCAACACCGCGATCGCCGGCTGCGTCGGCATTGCCGGCAGCACGACGATCGGCGCCAACTGCACGATCGGCGGTGCCGGCATGATCCTCGGCCACCTGAAGCTGGGCGACCGGGTCAACATCTCCGCGGCGAGCGTCGTCACGCGCTCGATCCTGCAGCCCGGAACCTACAGCGGCGTGTTCCCCATCGACGACAATGCGTCCTGGGAAAAGAACGCCGCAACCWTGCGCAACCTGCACGGCCTGCGCGAGCGTCTGCGTGCCCTTGAAAAGAAGATTGCATGACCATGGACACGATGGATATCCACCAGATCCTCAAGAAGCTGCCGCACCGCTATCCGATCCTGCTGGTCGATCGCGTGCTGGAGATGGAGAAGGGCGTGCGCATCAAGGCGCTGAAGAACGTCACGATCAACGAGCCGTTCTTCACCGGCCACTTCCCGCACCGCCCGGTGATGCCGGGCGTGCTGATGCTCGAGGCGCTGGCCCAGGCGGCGGCGCTGCTGTCGTTCGAGACGACCGGCGATACGCCGGACAGCGACACCGTCTACTACTTCGTCGGCATCGACGGCGCGCGCTTCAAGCGGCCGGTGGAGCCGGGCGACCAGCTGATCCTCGACGTGGCGGTCGACCGCGTGAAGGCCGGCATCTACAAGTACAAGGCGCGTGCATCGGTCGACGGCGAGCTCGCCGTCGAGGCCGAGCTGATGTGCACGATGCGCAAGGTCAGCTGATTCGGGGAGCGCAACGATGGCCACCATCCATCCCACCGCCGTGATCGCGCCGGGCGCCCAGCTGGGGGCGACGGTCAGCGTCGGCCCGTACGCGGTGATCGGCGAGCATGTGCGCATCGACGAAGGCACCACGATCGGCCCGCATGCGGTGATCGAGGGCCACACGACGATCGGGCGCGACAACCGGATCTTCCAGTTCGTGTCGCTCGGCGCGGTGCCGCAGGACAAGAAGTACGCCGGCGAGCCGACGCAGCTTCACATCGGCGACCGCAACACGATCCGCGAGTTCTGCACCTTCAACACCGGCACCTCGCAGGATGTCGGCATCACGCGCGTCGGCAACGACAACTGGATCATGGCCTACGTGCACCTGGCGCACGACGTGCAGCTGGGCAACCACACGGTGCTGGCCAACAACGCGACGCTGGCCGGCCATGTGCACGTCGGCGACTGGGTGACGATCGGCGGGCTGTCGGGCGTGCACCAGTTCGTGAAGATCGGCGCCTACGCGTTCGTCGGCTTCTCCAGCGCGATCTCGCAGGACGTGCCGCCGTACATGATGGTCGACGGCAACCCGCTCGCGGTGCGCGGCTTCAATGTCGAGGGCCTGCGGCGGCGCGGTTTCAGTGCCGAGCGCATCGCGGCGGTCAAGCAGATGCACCGCAGCCTGTACCGCAGCGGCCGCACGCTGCAGGAGGCGCGCGACGAGATCGCCGCGCTGGGCCAGTCGGCGCCCGAGGCGGCCGCCGATGTGGCGATGATGCTCGACTTCCTCGCCGGCGTGACGCGCGGCATCGCGCGCTAGTCCCGATGACGAATTCCGGCCCGCCACGGCTGGCCCTGGTGGCCGGCGAAGCCTCCGGCGACTTGCTCGCCGGCCTGTTGCTGGGCGGCCTGAAGGCGCGCTGGCCCCAACTGCATGCGGCCGGCATCGGCGGGCCGAACATGGCCGCGCAGGGTTTCGAGGCCTGGTGGCCGCACGACAAGCTCGCGGTGCGCGGGTATGTCGAGGTGCTGCGCCACTACCGCGAGATCTCCGGCATCCGCGAGCGGCTGGCCGAGCGCCTGCGGTGCGAGCCGCCCGACGCCTTCATCGGTGTCGATGCGCCCGACTTCAACCTCGGGCTCGAGACGCGGCTGAAAACGCTCGGCATCAGGAGCATCCATTTCGTCAGCCCGTCGATCTGGGCGTGGCGGGGCGGCCGCATCGACAAGATCCGCGCCGCGGTCGACCACGTGCTGTGCATCTTCCCGTTCGAGCCGGCGATCTACGAGCGCCACGGCATTGCGGCGACCTATGTCGGCCACCCGCTGGCGGATGCGATTCCCATCGAGGTGCCGCGCGCAGCGGCCCGAAGCGCACTGGGCATCGGCAGCGATGAAACGGTGGTGGCGCTGCTGCCCGGCAGCCGGCGCTCGGAGGTCGAGTACATCGCCCCGCGCCTGCTGGCCGCGGCGGCGTTGATGAAGCGGCAGCGGCCGCGATTGCGTTTCCTGCTGCCGGTGGTGCCGGGGCTGCGGTCGCTGGTCGAACCGATGGTGGCCGAGCATGCGGGCGGGGTGGGCATCGAGCTGCTCGACGGCCGCTCGCACGAGGTGCTGGCCGCCTGCGACGTCACGCTGATCGCGAGCGGCACGGCGACGCTCGAGGCGGCGCTCTTCAAGCGGCCGATGGTCATCACCTACGCGATGAACTGGCTGAGCTGGCAGATGATGAAGCGCATGGGCTACCAGCCCTGGGTGGGTTTGCCGAACATCCTGCTCGGGGAATTCGCGGTGCCCGAGCTCTTGCAGGACGACGCGACGCCGCAGAGACTGGCGGCTGCGGGTCTTGACTGGCTCGACAAGCCGGAAGAGTCCGCTGCCATTGCCCGGCGTTTCACCGAACTGCACCGCCGACTGCGCTGCAACACTGTCCAGGCTGCCACCGATGCGATCGAGAAAGTCCTCCGGTCCTGAGCAGTTCGGCCTGCGCTTCGACGCCATCGGCCTGGTGGCGGGCGTGGACGAAGCCGGCCGCGGCCCGTTGGCCGGCCCGGTGGTCGCCGCGGCGGTGATCCTCGACGACCAGCGTCCGATCAAGGGGCTGGACGATTCGAAGAAGCTGTCGGCCGCGGTGCGTGCGCGGCTGTACGACGAGATCCGCGAGAAGGCCTTGTGCTGTGCGGTGGCCGAGGCGAGCGTCGAGGAGATCGACACGCTGAACATCCTGCAGGCGACGATGCTGGCGATGCGCCGCGCGGTCGAGGGCTTGCGGCTGGTGCCGGTGAAGGTGCTGGTCGATGGCAACCGCCTGCCGGTGCTGAAGATCGCGGCCGAGGCCATCGTGCAGGGCGATGCGCTGGTGCAGTCGATCTCGGCGGCATCGATCCTCGCGAAGGTGCACCGCGACCGCTTGTGCCTCACGCTGCACGAGCAGCACCCGCAGTACGGCTTCGACGAGCACAAGGGCTACGGCACGCCGATGCACCTGGCCGCGCTGAAGCAGCACGGGGCCTGCGTGCACCACCGCCGCTCGTTCGCACCGGTGCGTGAGGCGCTGCTGCCGCTGGGTATGCCGGTGTCCGTGTCCTTTGCGGTGCCCGCCGAATGATGGGCGCCGAGTGATGGCGGCAGCGATCAAGGCGATCAGTTCGCGCGACAACCCGTTGCTGGTGCGGCTGCGCAAGCTGGCGGCCGACCCGGGGGGCTACCGCAAGCACGGCGAGGTGCTGCTGGAGGGCGATCACCTCGCCGCGGCGCTGCTGCAGCGTGGCGGGCTGCCGTCGCAGGCGGTGATCACCGAAGCGGGCTGGCAGGTGCCGGCGCTGCGGGCGTTGGCCGAGCGCGCACCGCAGGTGGCCGTGGTGCCTGCGGCGCTGATGGCGGGCATCGGCACGCTCGAGTCGGCCGCTCCGCTGATGTTCGTGCTGCCCTGGACGGGTGGTGCGTCGCTGCAGGCCGATGCGCCGAGCGTCGTGCTCGATCGACTGCAGGACGCCGGCAACGTCGGCGCGGTGCTGCGCAGTGCGGCCGCCTTCGGCTTCACGCAGGTGATCGCGTTGAAGGGCACCGCGGCGCTGTGGTCGCCGAAGGTGCTGCGCGCCGGCATGGGCGCGCATTTTGCGCTGCGGCTGGTCGAGGGCCTCGAAGCCGATGCGCTGGCGGCGTTGACCGTTCCATTGCTGGCCACCAGCTCGCACACACCGCACGAGATCCATCGCGCAACGCTGCCTTGGCCGTGCGMCTGGGTGCTGGGTCACGAAGGGCAGGGTGTGTCCACGGCGCTGATGGCGCGTTGTGCGCAGGCATTGCGCATTCCGCAGCCAGGCGGCGAGGAGTCGCTCAACGTTGCCGCCGCCGCGGCGGTGTGCCTCTACGAGTCGGCGCGGCAAAGAATCTGACGCGCGCGAACCGCTCGCCTCAATACATCAGCCGATCCGGCCGGATATCCCGCAGGATGGTCGTCGCGATCTCCTCGATCGATTTGTGCGTCGACGACAGCCACGCGATGCTCTCGCGCCGCATCATCGCCTCGGCCTCCGACACCTCGTGCCGGCAGTTCTCGATGCTGGAGTACGGGCTGTTCGGCCGCCGCTCATGGCGGATCTCGGCCAGCCGCTCCGGCGCAATCGTCAGCCCGAAGCATTTCTTGCGGTGCGGCGCCAGCCCCGCCGGCAGCACGCGGCGGTCGAAATCTTCCGGGATGAGCGGGTAGTTGGCCGCCTTGATGCCATGTTGCATCGCCAGGTACAGCGAGGTCGGCGTCTTGCCGCTGCGGCTCACGCCGACCAGGATCACGTCGGCCTCGGCCAGGTTCTTCGACGATTGCCCGTCGTCGTGCGCCAGCGAGAAGTTGATCGCCTCGATGCGGTCGGTGTACTCCTGGCTCTTCGAGATGTCCGGGAAGCGGCCGACCCGGTGGTTCGAGGTCATCTCGAACTCGGCCTCCAGCGGCTCGATGAAGGTGTTGAACATGTCCAGCACCATGCCGCGGCTGCTCGCCTTCAGGATGTTCAGGATCTCCCGGTTCACCAGCGTYACGAACACGATCGGCCGCCGACCCTCGAGATCGGCCGAATGGTTGATCTCGCGCACCACCTGGTGCACCTTGTCCTCGGAGTCGATGAACGGGCGCCGCACGTGCCGCGGCTTGATCGCGAACTGGGCCAGGATCGAGTTGCCGAAGGT
>NZ_JBFUFQ010000129.1:0-16412 GCF_056403355.1 Rhizobacter sp. P2_H3
CAGGGGCGGGCGTCGGCGCGGGAGCCGGAGCGGGTGCCGGTGTCGGCGCAGGAGCCGGGGCGGGGGCCGGGCCGTCGGCCGCGCCGATGTCGGTCCACAGGCTCGCGGTGGTCGGGTTCCAGCCGGTGCTCGCGTAGTCGGTCTGCGCCACGGTGGCGCGGTAGTTGCGGCCGTTGTACGTCACCAGCGAGCCGGCGGCGTAGAAGGTGTCGGGCTTCCAGGCGGGGTAGCTGGCGGCCTGGGCCGTCGCGGTCACGAGGACGGCGGCGAAGGCGCTGAGCAGACGCATCTGGCTCGAGCGGGGGACGAGGGCGGTGACGGGCATGGAGGTCTCCGGGTGGAACGGGGGGCGTTACGGCGTTCGGGACTCTAGCCGCTGCAATACCATTTGAGTACCACTTGAACGATGAAAGTGGTAATGGTTTGTGCCCGCGAGCCGCAAAACGCGATCCAATAGCCGCGTCTCCACTTCCGTGCTTTCGTCCGAACCGTGTCCGAGTCCTTGCTGGACCCCACCCTCGCTCCACCCAAGTCCACGCTGGCCGTCTCCTTCTGGGGCGACCGGTGGCCGCGGTTGCGGCCCTGGCTGCTGGGCGCCGTCGCGCTGGGGCTGGCGCTGGCCGTCGGCCTCGCGCTGCGCCAGCTGCTGCTGCAGGTGCACTACAGCGCGGTGATGGCGGCCGTGGCCACCACGCCGGCGTCGAGCATCGGCCTGGCGCTGATCGCCACCGTGCTGAGCTACCTCGCGCTCAGCGGCTACGACAGCTCGTCGCTGCGCTATGCCGGCGCTCGCGTGCGGCATGCCACCGTGCTGCTGACCTCGTTCGTCGCCTATGCGCTGTCGAACACCATCGGGCTCGGGCCGCTGTCGGGCGGCGCGGTGCGCATGCGGCTGTACACCGCTGCCGGGCTGGAGCCGGCACAGGTCGGGCGGGTGATCGCCTTCAATGCAGCCGCCTTCGGGCTCGGCATGGCGGCGTTCGGCGCGCTCGCGCTGCTGTGGGGCGCCGACGACGTGGGCGGCCTGTTGCGCATGCCGCCGCTGCTGCTGCGGCTGCTGGCCGCCGCGCTGCTGCTGGGGCTGGCCGGCTTCATCTGGCTGTGCACGAAGCGCCGCGGCCTGCGCATCGGCCGCTGGAGCATGCGCCTGCCGACGCCCGAGCTCGCGCTGCGCCAGCTGGTGATCTCGGCGCTGGAGCTGTGCGCCTCGGCGGCGGCACTGTGGGTGCTGTTGCCGGGCCAGCACATCCCGCTGCCGACCTTCATCGCGTTCTACGCCATCGCCGTCACGGCCGGCATCATCAGCCACGTGCCGGGCGGCGTCGGCGTGTTCGAGGCGGTGATGCTGCTGGCCAGCGGCGGCACCGTGCCGAGCGATGTGATGCTGGGCGCGCTGCTGCTGAACCGCGGCATCTACTACGTGCTGCCGCTGGTGCTGGCCACCGGCATGCTGGTGGCCTACGAGCTGCGCTCCGGCGTGGCCGCGCCGGTGGGCCGCATGGCGGTGCACCTGAGCCCGCGGCTGATGGCGGCGCTGACGCTGGTCGCGGGCCTGTGGCTGATGGTCTCCGGCGTGACGCCGTTCACCGAGGACGCGCGCGAGATCCTCGCGCACCTGAACGTGCCGGTGCCGCTGATCGAGGCGTCGCACTTCCTCGGCAGCGTCGCCGGCCTCGGCCTGCTGCTGGTGGCGCGCGGGCTGTTGCACCAGCTGGATGCCGCCTGGTGGGCCGCGCTGGTGCTGTCGGTGATCGCCGCGGTGCTGGCACTGCCCAAGGGCATCGCGGTCACCGAGGCCGCGATGCTGACCACGCTGGCGCTGCTGCTGCTGATCTCGCGCAACCAGTTCGATCGCCGCTCCTCGCTGTTCTCGCAGCGGCTCGAGCCCGAATGGCTGCTGGCGCTCGGCGGCGTGCTGGTCGCCTGCGTGTGGGTGCTGTTCTTCGCGTACCGCGAGGTGGCCTACAGCAACCGGCTGTGGTGGCAGTTCGAGCTCGACGGCCAGGCGCCGCGCTCGCTGCGCGCGCTGACCGCCATCGCGCTGATCGCGCTCGCCTACGGCATGTGGCAGCTGCTGCGGCCGCCGGCCGGCGACGTGGCCGAGACCTCGCCCGAAGAGATGGCGCGGGCCGCGGCGATCGTGCGCGCCAATCCATCATCGGACGGCTGCCATGTGCTGGTCGGCGACAAGCACCTGATGTTCTCGCCGTCCGGGCGCAGCTTCCTGATGTTCGGCAAGCAGGGTCGTTCGTGGGTGTCGCTGTACGGCCCGTTCGGCGATGCGCGCGAATGGCCCGACCTGGTGTGGCAGTTCATCGAGCGCGCCAACGACCATGGCGGCCGCGCCGCGTTCTACCAGGTGCGCCCGGCCACGCTGCCGCTGTACCTCGATTGCGGGCTGCACGCGCTGAAGCTCGGCGAATACGCCACCGTGCCGCTGCCCGATTTCAGCCTGAAGGGGGCGAAGCGCGCCAACCTGCGCACCGGCGTGAACCGCGGCGAGCGCGAGGGGCTGCAGTTCGAGGTGGTGCCGGCCGACGGCGTGGCCGCGCTGCTGCCGCAGCTGAGGCAGGTGTCCGATGCGTGGCTGGCCGAGCAGCGCGGGCGCGAGAAGAGCTTCTCGGTCGGGCGCTTCGATGCGGACTACGTGCAGCGCCTGCCGGTGGCGATCGTGCGGCGCGACGACCGCATCCTCGCCTTCGCCAACCTGCTGACCACCGATGCCCGCAAGGACGCGAGCCTCGACCTGATGCGCCACCTGCCCGATGCACCGCCCGGCACGATGGACTTCCTGTTCGCGAAGATCATGCTGCACCTGCAGGCCGAGGGCTACGAACGCTTCGGGCTCGGCATGTCGCCGATGGCCGGCATGGCCGAGCGCCGCCGAGCGCCGCGTTGGCAGCGGCTCGGGCGGCTGCTGTTCGAGCACGGCGACCGCTTCTACAACTTCCGCGGGCTGCACAACTTCAAGGACAAGTTCGAGCCCGACTGGGAGGCGCGCTACCTGGCCGCGCCGCCCGGGCTGGCGCCGGTCTTCATCCTGGCCGACGTGGCGGCGCTGATCGGTGGCGGCCTCAAGGGAGCGATCAGCCGATGAGGCGCGTGCTCGCACTGGTGGCAGGGCTCCTGCTGATCCCGATGGCGCCGTGCCACGCGCAGGTGCGGCCCCAACCCAGACAGACGCCGATGCAGACCGCGCCCGGCACGGTGGCGCACGGGCTGTTCAACGACGTGCGCCTGTTCAAGCCGGCGGGCACCGTGCAGCAGTTCGTGTTCATGCTGTCGGCGAACGATGCGCCGGATGCCGCCGAGCAGCAGGCCATCGACCGCATGGTGGAGGGCGGGGCGCTGGTGGCGGCGGTGCCGCTGGCGCCGTTCTACAAGCGGCTGGAGAAGCAGGACGGCAAGTGCACGTATGCGGCAGGCGCCTTCGAGAACCTGTCGCGCCATTTGCAGGCGTACGAGCAGGTGCCGGGGTATCGGTTGCCGATGCTGGTGGGCAGCGGTGCGGCGGCGCCGTTCGCCTATGGCGTGCTGGCGCAGGCGCCGGCGGGGAGTTTCTCGTCGGCGCTGTCGCTGGGGTTCTGCCCGCGGCTCGCGCTGAAGACGCCGCTGTGCGCGACCAACGGCCTGCGCTGGGCGGCCGCCGGCGCCGGCGGTTTCGAGCTGCTGCCCGCGACGACGCTGGCCACGCCGTGGACGGCGGTGCAGGGCGCCGCGTGTCCAGCTGACAGCGTGCAGGCCTTCGTGCAGCAGGTGCCGAAGGCGCGCTGGGTGGCCGATGGCCCTGCGGCATTCGCGACGGCGTACGCGCAACTCTCGTCTGCCCAGCAGGCCGCCGCGCCGGTGGTGCCGCCGGCGCCGGAGCAACTGGCCGACCTGCCGATGGTGGAGGTGCCTGTCCCTGGTGTCGGTGCGGGTGCCGGCCGGCGCTTCGCCGTGCTGCTGTCCGGCGATGGGGGCTGGGCCGGCATCGACAAGGAGCTCGCGGCGGCGCTGGCGGCGCAGGGCATTCCGGTGGCGGGCTTCGATTCGCTGCGCTACTTCTGGAAGGCGCGCACGCCCGAGGGCCTGGCGAGCGATCTGGATCGGCTGATCCGCTACTACGCCGCGCGCTGGCAGCGATCGGAGGTGATCCTGATCGGCTACTCGCAGGGGGCCGACGTGCTGCCGTTCGCCGTCAACCGGCTGCCGGCCGCGACGCGCTCGACGATCAAGCTCACCGCGCTGCTGGGGCTCGCGCAGAAGGCCTCGTTCGAGTTCCACTTCAGCAACTGGCTGGGGCCGAGCGGCGACAAGCCGATCCTGCCCGAGGCGCGCCGGCTCTCGGCCGCCGACACGCTGTGCGTGCAGGGCGACCGCGAGAAGGATTCACTGTGCCCGAAGCTCGTGCCGGCGCATGCGCGGGTGCTGGTGATGAAGGGCGATCACCACTTCGGTGGGGACTATGCGCGGCTGGCGCGCTTGATCGTCGAGGCAGTGCGCTAGGGAATCTCCGCGTAGGCCGCCATGAACACCCTGACCGCCTCGCGCAACAGGGCCCGGTTCTCCCGCGCATCCGGCATGTCGAGCATGAGCAGCCCCCGGATGTGGCCGTCGCCCAGGAACATCGACAGGAACAGGTCCGCCGCCTGCCGCGGGTGCCGCACCTTCAGCGTGCCGGCCGCGTCGGCGCGGCGCAGGTACGCGGCCAGGTCGCCGATCAACCGTTCGGCTCCCTGCCGGTAGAAGGCCCGGCAGGCCTCGGGTTGTACCCCGGCGGCGCCGTAGAGCGAGCGGAACTGCGACAGCGCCTCGTCCTCGCGCGCCAGCGTCAGGAACTGCTCGCCGATGGACAGCAGCGCCTTCTGGGGCTGCTGCGCGTCCAGTGCTTCGGCGCCCGCGAGGCCGCCCACCACGCGCTCGGTGCGATCGCGTACCTCTGCCTCGAACAGCCCCTCCTTGGACCCGAAGTGGCTGTAGATGGTCATCTTCGAGACACCGGCGTCGGCGGCGATCGCGTCCACGCTGGACCGCTCCAGGCCGTGCGCATAGAAGTGCCTGCGCGCCGCATCCAGGATGCGGCGGTAGCGCTCGGGGTCCCGCGGCCTGCCGCGGCGCGGCGTCGGCGCGGCATCGTTCTCGGTTTCGTTCTTGGGCATCTTATTTAATGTACTTGAAAGTCCATTATGGCCAGGGTACACTTACTGTACTCAATCGTCCAGTATATGAATCACTTCATGCCGCTCCCCCTGCATCGCAGCCTCGACACCGGCGCCTGGGCGATCCGCGCCGTGGCGTTGGCCGCGCTGTTGTTCTTGTCGGCCTGCTCGGTGGCGCCTGTGCAGCCCCCGTCGCCTTCAGTGCCGCTGGCCGCTGCTTTTGCGCACGGCGCACCGGCGCCCGTTGCCGGCCAGGCTCTCGACGGCGCCTGGTGGGCCGGCTATGGCGACCCGGCGCTGACTGCGCTGATCGACGAAGCGCTGGCCGCCAACCAGGATGTGGCCATCGCGCTGCAACGCGTCGCCCAGGCCCGTGCGGGTCGCGATGCCCAGGGCTCTCGCCTGTGGCCCACGGTGGGCCTGCAGGCGTCGGCCTCGCGCAGCGAAAGCGGCCTGCCCGATCCGGTCAAGCAGGGGCAGCCTGACACGCGCGCGCTTCGCGCCGGTGTCGATGTGGCGTGGGAGATCGACCTGGCCGGCGGCGTGCGCGCTGCCCGCGATGCGGCGCAAGCCGACGCCGCGGCCGCCACCGCGGGCGTGGACGGCGCGCGCTTGCTGGTGGCCAGCGAGGTGGCGCGGCAATACTTCGTGCTGCGCAGCGCTGAAGAGCAGCTGCGCATCGTGCAGGCACTGGCCGCGGCCCAGCACGAGACGGCCACCCGCGTGGGCAGCCGCCAGCGCGAAGGCGAGGCGAGCGCCTTCGACCTCGACCGAGCAGGCGCCGAAGCGGAGGCGCTCGACGCGCAGCTGCCTCCACTGCGGATGCTGGCCGGCGTCTCGCAGACCCGGCTGGCCGTGCTGCTGGGCCGCAACCCATCGGCACGCGTCGTCGACGACGGTGCAGCGTTTGTGTGGCCCTCGGTGCGCGACATCGGGACCGGCCAGCCCAGCGAGCTGCTGAGGCGTCGCCCCGACCTGATCGCCGCCGAGGCGCGCGTCGCGGCCGAGACGCTGCGCGGCGCCGAGGCACGCGCGCAGTGGTGGCCCAAGCTGTTCCTGAGCGCCCTGTTCGGCCGCGAGGACCTGCGGCTGAACGCGCTGGATCTCGCGCCGGTGCATTTTTCGAACGTCGCGCTGGCGTTTGCCGCGCCGATCTTCAATGCCGGGCGCATCGACGCCGGCATCCGCGTGCAGTCGGCGCGGGCCGAGGAGGCCCTGCTGGCCTGGCAGAAGGCGGTGCTGGTGGCCGTGCAGGAAGTCGAGGACAGCCTGCTGGTGCGCACCGAAGAGGCCGAGCGCGCTGCCGCGCTGAGCCGCACCGTCGACCACCGCCGCCGCTCGCTGCAGCGCGCCCGGTCGCTGCAGCGCGAAGGCCAGATCGACCTGCTGGTGTTGCTGGACGTACAGCGTTCGGTGCTGGCCAGCGAACTCGCCCTGTCGAGCAGTCGCCTTCAGCAGGTGCTGGCCGACGTTCAACTCTACAAGGCACTGGGCGGGGGCTTCGCGCCGCCTCGGACCGGTGTTGTCTCGACTTCTCTTGCCGCAAGGACGCCCCGATGAACAGGATCTCCCCCGCCATGACCCTCACGGTCATGGTCGCTGCCAGCGCGCTGTCGGCCGCCTGCAGCAAGCCAGGCGCTCCTGCCGCCATCGTCAAGCCGGTCTTCGTGACCACGGTGACCGAGACGGCGTCCGCGCAGACGCGCGCCTTCACCTCCGTGGTTCGAGCGCGTGTCGAGACGGACCTGGGTTTTCGCGCCGGCGGCAAGGTGGTCGAGCGTCTGATCGAGGTCGGTGATGTCGTGAAGGCCGGCCAGGCACTCGCTCGCCTCGACCCTGCCGACTATCAGTTGGGCGCGAGGGCCGCTGCCGACCAGGTGCAGGCTGCTTCCGTGGATGCGCAACAGGCCGCGTCCGACGAGGCGCGCATGCGCCGCCTGCTCGCCGACGGTTCGGTGGGCGCTGCCGACCATGAGCGCCAGAAGGCGCGTGCCGACGCAGCTGCGGCTCGCCTGGACCAGGCCCGCCGCCAGCTCGACCTGGCGCGCAACCGCGAAGGCTATGCCACGCTGGTGGCGCCCTATGCCGGCGTGGTGACGGCGCTGCGCTTCGAGCGTGGCCAGGTGGTCACCGAGGGCCAACCCGTGCTGTCGCTGGCCCGTGACGGGGAACGCGAGATCGTCGCCGACCTGCCGGAGGAATGGGTGGGCCGGGCGCGGACCCTCGCCGCCGTGGCCACGCCCTGGCAGGGCGCGGCGCAAGACGCAAAAGCGCCGCTGCGGCTGGTGTTGCGCGAACTCTCGCCACTGGCCAGCGCGCAGGGCCGGACCTTCCGCGTGCGCTATGCCGCGACCCCCGAATCGCGCGCGCAGGTCGCGGCGCTGCCACTGGGCAGCACCATGCAGCTGAACCTGTCCGACCCGACCGCGGGTGCGCCGACGGCCGCCCTGCCGGTCACTGCGCTGGTGAAGGCCAGCGGCTCCGCGGGCGTCTGGGTGCTGGATGCCAAGGGCTCGGGCCTGGCGTTCCAGCCCGTGCAGGTGGTCGGCGCGGACGACGCGTCGGTGCGCGTCACCGGCCTGGCCGCCGGCAGCCGGGTGGTCAGCGTCGGTGCCCAGAAGCTCGATGCCGGCATCAAGGTGCGGGCCGTCGAACGTTCGCCCGAAGCCGGGCCCGCCCCCGTCACCAAGAGCAGCTCGCAAGGGCAGTCATGAAGCGCTTCAATCTCTCGGAATGGGCCGTCACGCACCAGCCGATGGTGCTGTTCCTGATCATCGCGACGCTCATCGTCGGCGTCATGTCCTTCAGCCGCTTGGGCCGTCTGGAGGACCCCAACTTCGACGTGCCGCAAATGACGGCCATCGTCGTGTGGCCCGGCGCCACCGCGCAGGACGTGCAAGACCAGGTGCTCAACCGCATCGAGCGCCGGCTGCAGGAGCTGGATCACTTCGAATCCGTGCGCAGCTTCGCACGCCAGGGTTATGGCGGTGTCACGCTGTACATGAAGGGCGGCTCGAGCAAGGCGGAGCTGGACAACGCCTGGTACCAGGTGCGCAAGAAGATCGGCGATGTGCGCCAGGAGTTCCCCGACGGCGTGCGCGGGCCCTTCTTCAACGACGAGTACAACGACCGCTACAGCGTGCTCTACGCGTTGAGCGCGCCCGAGCTGTCGATGGCCGAGCTGCTGGCGGTCACCGAAGACGTGAAGCGGCGCATCCAGGGCGTGGACGGCGTCGGCAAGGTCGACGTTCTGGGCAAGCAGGCCGAGCGCGTGTACGTGGAGCTGTCCACCCGGCGGCTGGCCGCACTCGGCATCGCGCCGACCGCCGTGTTCGACGCGCTGGCGCGCCAGAACCTGGTGGCCCCGGCCGGTTCGGCCGATGCCACGCACGACCGCGTGCAGGTGCGCGTGGACGGCGGATTGCACGGCACCGCGGACGTTTCCAACGTGACGCTGGAAGTGGGTGGCCAGCTGCTGCGGCTGGCCGACATCGCCACCGTGCGCACCGGCTACGAGGATCCGCCGAGCCTGACCATCCGCCACAACGGCGTGCCGGTGCTGGCCATCGGCGTGACGATGCAGGCCAACGGCAACGTGCTGGACTTCGGGCACGCGCTGGAACAGCGGCTGGCGCAGGTGCGGCAGGAACTGCCGGCGGGCGTGGAGATCCAGCRGTACGCCGACCAGCCGCGCGTGGTGGAGGAGTCGGTCTGGGAATTCGAGCGCTCGTTCCTGGAAGCGCTGGCCATCGTGCTGGCCGTGTCCTTCCTGTTCCTGGGCTGGCGCACCGGCATCGTGGTGGCCGCGTCGGTGCCGCTGGTGCTCGGGCTGGTGGCGGCCGTCATGCACGCGGCCGGCTGGGCCCTGGACCGCATCTCGCTGGGCGCGCTGATCATCGCGCTGGGCCTGTTGGTCGACGACGCCATCATCGCGGTGGAGATGATGGTGGTGAAGCTGGAGGAAGGCTGGGACCGGCTGCGCGCTGCCACCTACGCCTACACGACCACGGCGCTTCCGATGCTGACCGGCACGTTGATCACGGCCGCCGGGTTCATGCCGGTGGGTTTCGCCAAGTCGATCGCCGGCCAGTACGCGGGCGGCATCTTCTGGGTCGTCGGGGTGGCGCTGATCCTGTCGTGGCTGGTGGCCGTGATCTTCACGCCGTACCTGGGYGTGCTGCTGTTGCCGAAGAACCTGGCCGCCGGCACGCACCACGACGTCTACGACCGGCCCGTCTACCACCGGCTGCGCGCCGTCATCGATTGGGCGGTGCAGCGCCGGGCCTGGGTACTCGGCGCCACGGTGCTGCTCTTCGCCATCGCCGGTGCCGGCATGCTGACGGTACAGCAGCAGTTCTTCCCCACCGCATCGCGGCCGGAACTGCTGGTGGACCTGAGACTGCGCGAAGGGGCGTCTTTCGCCGCGACCGAGCGCCAGGTGAAGCTGCTCGAAGCCCGACTTGCGAAAGACCCGGACATCGAATTCTTCACCGCTTACACCGGTGCCGGCACGCCGCGCTTCTATCTGTCGATCCTGCCGGAATTGCCGAACCCGGGGTTCGCACAGTTCGTCGTCAAGACGGCGGGCATTGAACAGCGCGAACGGGTGCGCGCCCGGCTGATGGACCTGTTCGCCAGGGACGAGGCTTTGCCGGACGTCAATGCGCGCGTCACGCGCCTGGAGTTCGGCCCGCCGGTGGGTTTCCCGGTCCAGTTCCGTGTCATCGGCCCCGACAAGGCGCAGGTGAGGGAGATCGCCTACAAGGTGCGCGACGCGGTGCGCCAGAGCCTGCTGGTGCGTGACACGCAGTTGGACTGGAACGAGCAGGTCCGCTCGATGAGGGTCCACGTCGACCAGGACAAGGCACGGCTGCTGGGCCTGTCCACGGCCGACATCCAGGGCCTGGTGCAGACCACGCTGGACGGCGCACCCGTGACGCAGATCCGCCGTGGCGAAGAGCTCATCGACGTGGTCGTGCGAGCGACACCCGAGGAGCGCAAGAGCATCGGTCGACTGGGCGACCTGCCCGTGTTCACGCGCAGCGGCGTGACCGTTCCGCTGTCGCAGCTGGCCCGCGTGGAGCCGGGCTTCGAGGAGCCGGTGCTGTGGCGACGCAACCGCGACATGGTGCTCACCGTGCGCAGCGACGTCGCCGACGGCGTGCAGGGTCCGGACGCCACCGCGAAGATCCGGCCGTTGCTGCAGCCGATCGTCGACAGCTTGCCCACGGGCTACCGCCTCGAGGACGGCGGCGCCATCGAGGAGAGCGACAAGGCCAACAAGGCACTGTTCGCGGTGTTCCCGGCGATGTTCGCGGTGATGCTGACTCTGCTGATGATCCAGTTGCAGAGCTTTTCACGCCTGTTCATGGTGTTCATGACGGCGCCGCTGGCGCTGATCGGCGTGGTGCCGGCGCTGCTGCTGTTCCAGGCGCCATTCGGCTTCGTCGCGCTGCTGGGCGTGATCGCCCTGAGCGGCATGATCATGCGCAACTCGATCATCCTGGTCGACCAGATCGACCAGGACATCGCGCGCGGCGTGGCGCCCTGGACCGCCATCGTCGACGCCACGGTACGGCGCTCGCGCCCCGTGGTGCTGACCGCCGCCGCCGCGGTGCTGGCCATGATCCCGCTCACGCACAGCGTCTTCTGGGGGCCGATGGCCATCTCGATCATGGGCGGCCTCGTCGTGGCCACGGCGCTCACCCTCGTCTTCGTGCCGGCACTGTACGCCGCCTGGTTCCGCGTCCGGCGTGACCACATTTCAACCAAGGAGCAATGAATGTCCAACGACCACAAGCAGCAGGATGGCGTCGCGATCGTCACCGGGGCATCGGGCGGTATCGGAGAGGCCACCGCGCTGGCACTGGCGCGGGCCGGATACCGGGTCTTCGGCACCTGTCGCAAACCTCCGCCGTCGAAGTCCGCGGGTGTCGAGTACCTGGTTTGCGATGTCACCAGCGATGCGTCAGTCGAGGCCGCGTTCGGCGAAGTGCTTGCAAAGGCCGGCCGCATCGATCTGCTGGTCAACAACGCAGGGGTCGGGCTGATGGGCGGCGCGGAGGAGTCATCCATCGAGCAGGCGAAGTCACTCTTCGCCGTCAATGTGTTCGGCGTGATGCGGACCACGAACGCCGTCCTTCCCGTCATGCGCCGGCAGGGGCGGGGCCGGATCGTCAACATCAGCTCCGTCATGGGACTGATCCCGGCCCCTTACATGGCGCTGTATGCATCGAGCAAGCACGCCGTGGAAGGCTATTCCGAGTCGCTGGACCATGAGGTCAGGGACGCGGGTGTCAGGGTGGTGCTCGTCGAACCCGCGTACACACGGACTTCGTTCGAGAGCAATCTGATCCAGGCTGACCAACCGCTCGACAACTACAAGTCCGCACGCTCGAACGCGGAGGCTGTCATGCGCGACGTGATGAAAAACGCCGACTCGCCGGAGTCGGTGGCGCAAACCGTCTTGAAGGCCTGCTTCGCGGCAAACCCGCGCCGCCGCTACGCCGCAGGTGGATTCGCGCGACAAGTGAGCCTGCTTCGTCGGTTCGTCCCGGCAGCCGCGTTTGACAAGAGCCTGCGCAAGCAGCTGCGGCTGCCGGCATAGGTCGCGCCACCCCACCCCTCCATGAAACCGACACCCACATGAATTCCATCAAGGTACAGCATCAGACTCTACTCGCCATCGCGGCCAGCCTCGCCTGCGTCGGCACGGCCAACGCGGCTGCCTTCCAGCTCAAGGAGCAGAGTGCCACTGGCCAGGGGCGCGCCTTCGCGGGCTCGATCAGCGAAGGCGGAGACGCCACCGTGATCGCGAACAACCCCGCCGCCATGACGCTGCTGAACGGCCGGTTGATCCAGGCCGATGTCGCGGTCATCGACTACGCCGTCAGGTTCGACGGCACGGGCCATGACGCGCTGGGCCGCCCGCTGTCCGGAGGCCATGGCGGCAACGCCGGCGACACCGCTGCGGTGCCGTCGCTGTACTTCCACACGCCTCTGACGGATCGAATCCATCTCGGCTTCTCCATCACGGCGCCGTTCGGCTTCAAGACCGAATACGACGATGGCTGGGTCGGCCGTTACCAAGGCGTGAGAACAGAGCTCAAGGCCGTCGACGCCGGCGTGGCGGGGTCCTACAAGGTGAACGAGGTCCTGTCGCTCGGCGCCTCGGTGTTCGCCGAGCGCATGGAGGTGAAGTTGCGCGACGCGATCGACTTCGGCGCTCTCCTGGCCGCTTCCAGCGTCTCCGGCTTCTCCCCGACCAGTGCGGACGGATACATCGACATCGACGGCCACGACACCGCGGTCGGCTACACGCTCGGCGGCCTGCTGCGCCCGGCTGACGGGACGACGATCGGATTGGCCTATCGCTCGGAGGTCAGGCACAAGCCGAAGAGCGCCCAGGTCGACTTCTCGATCCCCCCGGCCGCCAACGCCGTGCTGTCCGCGGCCAGGCCCGGCACCTTCGTGAGCACGAGCGCGAGCACCGAGCTGACGATGCCGTCGTCCTGGACGCTCAGTGTCAGCCAGCGACTCGACGACCAGTGGACCGTGATGGCGGACTACTCGCGCACGTCATGGGAAAAGTTCGGCAGCGTGGTGCTGGACTTCGCATCCAACCTGCCCGACGAGACGCTGCACTTCGGCTATCGGAACACGTCGTTCTACTCGATCGGCACGGAGTACCGGGCCAACGACAGCTGGACCTTTCGTGGCGGTGCCGCCTATGACCAGACCCCCGTCACCGATGCGGTGCGAGACGTCCGCGTCCCTGACGTCAGCCGAAGGTGGCTGTCCCTCGGGGCGACATGGCGGGTGGGCGAGTCGCTGACCTGCAGTGTTGGCTACACGCACTTGTTCATCAAGGACACGAGCGTGAACCTCACTTCGTCCACCGCCAGCACGCTGCAAGGTACGTACAAGCTGCGCAGCGACATCGTCGCGGTTTCTGCCCAATACCGCTTCTGACGCTATCGCGCCACCGGATGCGGCGAGCCGAACCAGCGCATGGCTGCCAGGCGAACCTCGTCGTGCGACGGCGGCCCGTCGCACGCCCAGGCGACAAAGCCGTCCGGGCGCACCAGCAGGGCCGCCAGGCCGAGCGGTTGCTTCGCGTTGCCGGCCACGTAGCTGATTCGATCGCTCCACGGCGCAGCGCTGTGCCGCAAGGGATGCGAGCCGTCGAGATCGACCAGCAGGCCTGCGCCGTCATGGAGGTGCGACGCGAGCCTGCTGCCGTCGTCGAACTCGAGATCGGGCGCGCTGCAACCGGTCAGCGGGTGCCTGCCGCCCAGGTCATAGCGCAGCGAGAGGTCCCACAGCTGCCCGGCAAAGTAGGTGGACCCGTCGGGTGTGCTCATCAGGTCGCGCAGGATGCTTTCGAGGGCCCGCCCCTGCGGACCCGGCCGCATGATCGCGACTTGCGCGCGCGTCCAGTCCAGCAGCCACTGCCCCACCGGGTGCCGCTCCGCCTGGTAGGTGTCGAGCAGCCCGGCAGGCGCCGTGCCGCGGACCGTGGCCGCGAGTTTCCAGCCGAGGTTCATCGCGTCGCCCAGGCCCGCGTTCAGGCCCTGGCCGCCGAGTGCGGAATGGATGTGCGCCGCATCGCCGGCGAGCAACACGCGGCCCTTGCGGTACGCCGTGACGAGCCGCGCGCGGTCGGTGAAGCTGGTGGCGAGGTGGACGGCGGACAGCGTGACATCGGTGCCCGACACGCGGCGAAGCACCACCTGCAGGTGCTCGAGCGTGATCGCCTCCGATCGGTTGAAGGCGCCGCCATCAAAGTCGGCGATGGCGATCTGGCCCGGCTGGTTCATGTAGAAGCCGACGGGTGTGGCATTGCGACCGGGGCGCAGCTTCTCGGGGTCGGCGATGTCCACCAGCGCCGAGTACGCGGTGAATTCGGGCTCGGTGCCGGGGAACTCGAAGTCGCCCAGCTTGCGAACCGTGCTGCGGCCACCATCGCAGCCGACCAGCCACTTCGCCTGGACCGAGAGGCTCCCGGTGTGGACGAGGACGTGGTCGCCGCGGTCATCGAACCCGGTGACCGCCAGCCCGCGGCGGATGTCGACGCCCAGCGTGAGCGCCCGCGCCGTGAGGACCGACTCCACCGATGCCATGTCGGCTGCGAAGTTGCTGGAGGCCGGGTTCGGCAGGCGGTACGTCCAGCGAGACGGGTCGATCCTGGCGGCGTCGATCGCGATGCCCGCGAAATGACCGGCCTGGGCTTTGCGTGGAGCGCCCGTTGCAGCCGCCGCGGTGGCACGGAGGTCGTCGAGGAGCCCGCGGCGGTGGAGCGCCTCGCCGGTCGCGACGGACAGGCCGCGGGTGCCGAGCGGCGCTGCCTTCAACGGGGTTGCGGGGCTGTCGGCCCGTTCGAGGACCAGCACGTCGAGCCGGGCCAGCGCGAGCTCGCAGGCGAGGAATAGGCCGACGGGGCCGGCGCCGGCGATGACGACATCGTGAAGACGGGGAGAGGATTGGGAGGTCATGGCATGTGGATGGCAGTCGCACAGCTTCGCGCGGCTGCGTCGATGCGCAGCCGGTCGGGACAACGAAACTGAGGGGGTCAGCAGGCGAGCGCGTGGGTCTCCGGCTTCAGCGGGAGAAACAACGCGGTCGACGATTCAAGGTCGGGAACGAAGACGGGTTCGCTTGGCGATAGGCCGCACCGATGGGTGGGATGTTCCGGGGAAGGCGTCCCGGCGCAGGAGGCACGGGATCGGGAGCGATTCTAGCGGCGGAGCGGACTCACGCAGACCTTCTCAGATGATGCCTGTCATTCGATGATTCGAGGACCCACTTGCTGGTGTTCATTGGCAGGTTCCAGTGGGTGATGGAGGTGTAGCCGACAGCAGGGTAGGCGCGCCGAAAGGCGGCATCTCCGTAGCCGAAGAAGTACTGAAAGGCCACCTGGATCACGCCGCCATGGACCACGAGCACGGCGGTCTGCCCGAGGTGTTTCTTGACGATCGCGTGGAGTGCCGATTGCACCCGGGCACTGAACTCGATGGTGGTTTCGCAGCCAGGGGCGAAGCGATGGAATTGCCGGTCTCGCTCGCTCAGGCTCTGCCAGAGGGTGGTGAACTCGTTGGTGTCCATCGTGCCGTCGTCGCTCCGCCATTCCTCCAGGTCTTGTTCCAGCACGGCAGAAAGGCCGAGCGCCGGGGCCAGGATGTCCGCAGTCTGCCGAGCTCTTGGCAGCGTGCTGGCGTAGAGGGCGTCGGCGTGGATTTCCTTGCCGAGGCGAAGCCTGTCGGCGAGTGCCTGCGCTTGCAGTTTCCCCTCATCGGACAGCCCGAGATCGACGTGCGGGCCCACGCCGTCGACCTGCCCTTCGTCGTAGGCGCCATGGCGGATCAGAAAGATGGAAGTCATGCTTGTCGTGGCGCTGGTCATTTGATGGCCTCGCTCCTCACCTCGACGGTGCCGTCACCTTGCCGAACCCGCGTGACGAGAATCTCTCCTCGGTAGCCGGCTGCAGCGGTGCCACGCACGACCCAGACGCCGTCTTCCAGCGTCGCGGAGTAAGGCTCGAATCGAGCCGTGCTGGCTGGACTGAATGACGACTGGCTCGTCTTCTCGGAGATGGAGCGCCAGGCCTGCCTTGACGCTGCAATGGCCGCATCGGGAGAGTCGACGGAGTTCTTGCCTGGGGCCACAAACGCGGAGCACCAGGGCCGCAATGAGTCCCAGCGCGAACGGGGCCAGAAAGACGCCGACCATGAGCCAGCCTTCGAGCCTGAAGTGCCGATTGATCGATGTCATCGTGGTGCTTCCACCTTGCTGTCCCCCCCCATCTGCGGGCTTCGCCACGAAGGCTTGCTTTCCGTGGCGATCGAATCCCGCTTGCTCGTAGAACTGCAAAGTGCCTTCGTCCTTGCGGCCGGTGAGCAGCATGACCTTGTAGCACCCTTGCTTCCAGGCTTCAGCCAGGGCCTGCGCAAGGAGGGCTTTGCCCCAGCCTTGCCCACGATGCGCCGCATGGGTGACGACGTTCTCGATCAGCCCGTAGGGCCGGCAAGCGCGAGTGAGGTTCGGAATGACGGTGAGCGTGCAGCTCGAGACCAGATCGGCTTCGGCAAAGCCGCCGAAGTACTTGATCCGTGGATTGGCGAGAGCCTCAGCCCAGACGGCCTCGATGGCTGAGATGGGCGGCGGCGGGTCGTCATGCTCGTGCAGGTGCGTGTACAGGCGGAGCAGCGGCTGAAGTTCCTGCGGCTGAAGCTCGCGAATGTTCATGTGGGTGACTTGTAGCAGGGAATGTCC